>CAYTQL010000220.1:322-5404 GCA_964439555.1 uncultured Planctomycetaceae bacterium
GGCCTCGAGCGACCCGGTGCGCTCCAACGGCTTGCCGGCGGCGTCTTCGACCGTCACCCGCCCGCCCGCGACGGCGTGGACGTACTCCTTGTAGCGATAGAGCGGGGTGTCCCAACCGGCGCCCCAACCCCAGCCCCAGGGACGGTAGCCCCATCCGTGCCCGACCCCGACGCCCACGTAACTGCGGTCCACGTCCACGGCCGTGTTCGCCGAGAAGCTTGTGACCGTTCCGCGAAGCACCAGGTCCGGCTGGGCGTCGAGCCCGACCACGCGGTAGCCGCCCAGCGTGCGGAGCGTATCCTGCACGCGGTCGGTCACGAAGTCGCCGGCCCGCGGGTGGAGCGTGTGATTCTCGAACGGCGCGACCGCGATCGTCTCCAGCGCGGGATCGTAGAAGGACGGGTAGTCGCGGACGGTCAGCGGCCTGGTGCACCCGGCCGCGAGGGGCAGCGCCAGCAGGGCGAGGGCGAATGTCAGTCGTCGGGGCATGGGACACCTCCGGGGTGGATGGACACCTTCATTCTACGGAAGGTTGCGACTCGCGCGGGGCTCGGTCGCTAGCGCGCCCCGCCGGTGAGCAGGCTGATCGCCTCGTTCCGCGTGGCGAGGTTGCTGCGGAAGCTTCCCCGCATGGCGGAGGTGACCATGACGGACCCGGGCTTCTTGACCCCGCGAATCGTCATGCAGGTGTGGTTCGCCTCGATGATCACCCCGGCGCCCTTGGCGTCGAGGCGGTCCATGAGCAGATCGGCGATCTGCCCGGTCAGGCGCTCCTGGAGCTGCGGGCGGCGGGCGTAGCTCTCGACGACCCGGGCGAGCTTGCTGAGCCCGATCACCCTTCCGCGGGGCAGGTACGCCACGTGCGCCTTGCCCATGAAGGGCAGCAGGTGGTGCTCGCAGACCGAGTAGAAGGGAATGTCGCGGAGGACGACCATCTCGTCGTAATCGGCCTGGAACTCCACGCTGAGGTGTTCCGACGGGTCCTCCGCCAGCCCGCTGAACAGTTCGCAGTACATCCGGGCGACCCGGTCGGGTGTGTTCTGGAGCCCGTCGCGCTGCGGGTCCTCCCCGACGGCTTCGAGAATCTCCCGGACGGCGCGGGCGATCCGCTCGCGGTCGAAGGGGCAGTCGGACTTCGGGTTGCTCGAATCACATCCGCTCATCGTTGACTCCTGAGGTTACTTATAGAGCGCGAGGCGCCCAGGCTTCAACCGCCGCGGAGGACCTCCAGCGTCCAACGCATGGGCTTCCCGAGGCGCTCGCAGCGCCCCAGGGCGCGGCTTGCCCGCTCGGTCAGGTCCCGCCGGGAGGCGTTGGTCGCGGCGATCGCGGCGTTGCGGACCCACATCTCGAAGTCCGCCCGGCGGAGGGCGGACCCGCGGGTGGCGCGGTCCCAGTCGTCGCGCGTCCAGTCGAGCACCTCCGCGATGCCCGTCGTCGCGCCGGGGGCGTAGGGCCCGGTCAGCTCACGGAGCCCCGGCCGGACGCCCTCATTGTGCGGACAGGCGAGCTGACAGGCATCGCAGCCGAACAGGCGGACGCCCATCGTCCGCCCGATCTCCGGACCGATCGGTCCGCGGTGCTCGATCGTCAGGTAGCTGATGCACCGCCGGGCGTCCACGAGCCCGTCCGACCGGAGCGCGCCGGTCGGGCAGGCCGCGGCGCAGCGGCCGCAGGCGTCGCACCCGGGCGGGCTCAAAGGCCCGTCGGGGGGTAGCTCCAGGTTGCAGAAGACTTCGCACAGGAAGGCGAAGCTCCCGCACCCGGGGACGATCACCCCCCCGTGGCCGCCGCGCCGCCCCACGCCGGAGCGGAGCGCCAGCGTCCGCTCCATCACCGGGGCGGAGTCCACGAACGCCCGTCCGGTGAACTCCGCCGACAGCTCCGCGCGGATGCGGTCCATCAGCCGGCGGGCCCGGCGCTTCAGGACGCGGTGATAGTCTCGCCCGCGGGCGTAGAGGGAGACGAGCCCGGGGGCGGGCCCGGGCGGCGCGTATCCCGCGGCCAGGCAGAGAAGGCTCCGTGTCCCGTGGACCAGCCTGCGCGGGTCGGACCGCAGGTCGAGATGCCCGCGAAGATAGTCCAGCCCCCCGGCCGAGCCTTCCTCCAGCCAGGCACGGTAGCGCCGGAGGGCTTCGGGCGGAATCTCTGGACCGCTCACCCGGCAGCGGACGAAGCCCTCCTCGCGTGCGAGGGCGCGGATGACGACTTTGAGCTCGGCGGACATGCCGCGCGTCGCTAGCGGAGCAGGCGGGGGTTGACGAGGTTGACGTGGTCGGCGACGCCGAGCTTGTCGGGTCCGAAGCC
Organism: uncultured Planctomycetaceae bacterium; assembly: GCA_964439555.1. Taxonomy (GTDB): domain Bacteria; phylum Planctomycetota; class Phycisphaerae; order SM23-33; family SM23-33; genus CAYTQL01. The sequence goes on from CAYTQL010000220.1 coordinate 2,630, forward strand.
GACCTCGATCCGCAGCGTTTCGACGCCCTTGATGTCCAGTCGGATCACCTCCGGGTCGGACTCGCCGGTGAGGACCGTGGGCTTGGCGAGCGGATTGCCGTCGCCGAAGAACTGGAGGCTCGCCGCCCCGGCCGGGCGGACGGCGTCGTCGATGCCGGCGAGGCAGACGAAGCGGCGGTAGTCGCCCCCGAGGTCGTAGGTGAGGCTGGCGAAGCTGTGGAGCCCGAGCCCGTCGCGGTAGACCTTCCCCCCGAGTTTCAGCGGGGAACCGCCGACCGACTTGCCCACGCGGCGTCCGAAGGCGGCGTCGAAGAACCCGTGCTCGCGGACCTTCGTCGGGGTCAGGTCGGTCAGGCGAGCGATCTTGTCGGTCTCGAACTGAAGCGAGGCGACCGACGTGCGCGGCAGCTCATGCTCGCCCCACGCCGCGGAGCGCAGGCGGACGGTGTTCTTGTCCATCGTCAGCGAGGTGAAGCCCACCCGGCAGCCGCGCGAACCGACCAGCGTCCCGATCCGCTCGCCCTTCGGGGAATCCACCCGCGCCAGGCGCAGCACGACGATCTTGCCCAGGTCCACCTTCCGATCAGCCTGGTTCCACTTGAACGTCAGCTTCCCGCTCTTGCGGTCGATCGCCTGGGCGACGCCCTCGATCGACAGCCACGGTCCCTCCTCCTGCGAGACCACGAGCATGTCCCGCTCCGCGGGCGTCAGGCGCTGCTCGCGGCAGCGGCGGAGCAGTTGCTCGGGCGCCAGGTTCGCGGGGGTCAACAGGAGGTCCTCCACGGACTCCATCGGCGCCCGGACCTTGCCCAGCAGCGGGGTGCTGAGCGTGAAGACCTCGTCGGAGAGTCCGAGGACCTCGGAGACCGCCAGGCGCGTGTTGCGGCGCCCGAGGAGCACCTTCTGCCCGGCCTTGTTGAGCAGGTCGGCCGGCTTGGAGAGCACCACGGCGAGCACGTCGTCGCGGAGGTAGGACTTCTTCTGTCCGTCGAGCTCGATGACGAGGTCCTTGGCGTCGAGACTCACCACCCGCCCGGTGAGGGTGCGGGCGTCGATCAGCTCCACGCGATCGGCGCAGACGGTCCCGGTCGCCGCGAGGACGGCACAGAAGAGCATCGCGATGTGCAGGCGGTGTCTCATGTCGGTTGCTCCCATCAGACGCCCAGGAGGGGCGTACGGTTCCACTCTAGCTTTGCGCCGGGCGTCGTTCAACGCCCCCCCCGGATGAAACAACGCCGCACCGGGCGCGGGTCCCGGCGCGGCGTGATTGGCTCGACTTGCTCAAGACTCAGCGGTCCGAGTAGCTCTTGGACAGCTCGGTGCGATACTTGGTCAACAACTCGCGGTAGCGCTCGGACAGGAGCTTCTGCCCGAGTTCCTGGAGCTTCTCGCGCTCCCGGGGCGGGAGGTTCGCCCAATCGCCGATCTCCCCGCCGGTGTGCTCGTCGCTCTTGCGGGTGGGTCGCTCGACCTTCCCGGGGACCACGGCGCTGGTCTCGGCCGGGTTGGTCGGGTTCTGCCCGCCGGGCGTGCTGCCCTGCTTCCCACCCTGCTTTCCGCCTTTCTTGCCGCCCTGCTTTCCCTGTTTGCCCTGTTTGCCCTGTTTGCCCTGCTGGCCTTGCTGGCCCTGCTGGCCGGACTGCTGCTGTTCCTCGGCCGTCTTGATGAGGTCTTCGAGCAGGGCAACGATCTGCTGTTCCTTCTCCTGGGTTTCCTTCCCGGAGTCGGTCTTCGCGAGCAGTCGTTCGACGTCGCCCATGAGCCCGGCGACGGACTTCATCGGGTCCTTGTAGAGCTTGTCCAGTTCGTCGAGGCGGTCGACGATCTGGTCGTACTCCTTCTTGGCGAGGGTGAGGGAGTAGTTCCGCAGGCAGTATCCGTACATCTGCATGGCGTAGAGCCCGCGGTTGAGCTTCTCGTAGAGGTCGGCGGAGTTGACCGCGGCCGCGGCGGCGAAGCTGATGCGGTCGGGCATGTTCGCCATGAGCTTGGAGTAGGCGTCGATGGCGTCCCACTCCTTGCCCGCCCTGGCCAGCGCCCGGGCGTAGAGGAAGTGCTGGGCGGCGCTGCGGTAGTCGGTCTGGGTGTCCTTCAGCAGCGACTGGGCGGTCTGGGCGGCTTTCTCGAACTTCTTCTCGTCGTAGAGCTTCACCGCCTTGGCGAAGTGGGGTTCGACAAGGGCGATCGCCTTGGTGATCCGCTCGATGTTGTCCCGCTGGGTGTTCGCCGGGTCCTTGGTGAGCGCGGCGACGGCCTTGTCCACCTCGTCGTCTCCGGCAACAGTGCGGTAGATCATCGTGTCCAGCTCGGCGATGACCTGACGGCGCTCCACCGAAAGGCGGGTGGCGACGCCCTTCTCGATCAGCTCCTCGATCTGCTCCGGGCTCAGTTCGCCGAGCAGTTCCTGGAGCTCCGGGTCGGCCGGCTTTTCTTCGGCCGGAAGCAGCGGGTCCTCGGCGAGGGGGGAGAGCCCCTGCGCCGCGAGCGGCGCGACGAGACCCAGCAGCAGCCCCAGCGTCATCAGCAATCGGCGTGATGCATTCATGGCGTATCTCCCGTCGGGGGTATTGTACCGGCTCTCAACGGCCGCCGGTCCCGACTTTCATCTTCTTGGCGATATCGAGGGTGAGGTTCTCGACCTTGTCCTGCCGCTTGGCGAGGTCCTTGTGCTTGGAGGCGATGTCGGCGGTCTTGGCGTCGGGCTGGGCTTTCTCGGTGTCCAGCTTGACGGTGGTGCGGTTGATCTGCTTCTGGAGCGCCAGGAGCAGCTTCAGC
>CAYTQL010000221.1:0-2884 GCA_964439555.1 uncultured Planctomycetaceae bacterium
GGCATCAGGTCCGGGGTGAACTGGATGCGGGAGAAGTCCAGGTCCAAACACTGGGCCAGCGAGCTGACCATCAGCGTCTTGGCGAGCCCGGGGACGCCCTCGAGAATGGCGTGCCCGCGGGCGAAGATGCACATCAGCAGCTCCTCGAGGACCTGTTCCTGCCCGACGATCGCCTTGCCCATCTCATCGCGAATCGTCTTGTACGCGTTGGTAAGCTGCTCCACGGCCTGGATGTCGTCCTGCGAGAGCTTCGCCTCGCCGGCGGGTGCGTTCTGATCGGTCACAACGTGTCTCCTGTTCTTTGCTCTGGCTATCCGCTGTCAGCCATCATCTGACAGCGACGACAACGACCGCCGTCTCGGGTTCGGTGTTGCCGCGTGCTGCCGGGTCGCTCAGTGCCTGATACTCACCGCTGGTAGATGCTCAGGTACCCGTAGGGCAGTTGGAGGATCGTGCAGGCCAGCGCGGTTCCGTAGGTGGTGCCCACGCTGTCGCCCATCCAGCTTCCGTCGGGAGCCTGCATCGCCAGCAGGCGCTTCCTGATGCGGGGAAAGTAGCTCTTCCAGTCCTTCCCGCCGCGCTGGTACATCGCCTGGGCCATGTAATACTGCGTATAGAAGTAGTGCCCGCCGCCGCCGGACTCCGGGCGGACGTGCCCCTTGACGTACTTGACGAGCTTCTCGACCATCCCCGCCTCGGCGCCCTTGCGCCCGCGGGCTTCTCCGTAGACCCCGGCCGCGTAGAAGCAGGCGATCGCGGCCGCGGAAATCGCCGGGCGGCTCGAGCCCCGCGAACGGGCGGAATAACAGATGCCCCCGTCGCCCTGCTGGCAGTGCTTGAGGTAGGCGATGGACTTGTTGATGGTCTTCTGGGGGACCTTGATCCCCGCATTCCGACAGGCCCGCAGCGCCTGGAGCTGGGTGACGGTCACCGAGCCCTCGTCGGAGTTGCTGTTGGGGGTGTAGTACCACCCGCCGGCCTCGTGGAAGGGCTTGGCGAACTTCGTCCGCACCTTGCTCTGGGCGGTGACGGTGACCTTGACGGCCTTGTCCAGCGCCTTCTTGAGCCGCTTCTCGCGGTCGGTGTCCAGCTCGGACCCGTAGCATTGGGCGAGGAACAGCATGCTGAACCCGTGCCCGTACATGCTGCGGGACTCCCCGCCCGGACCGGCGATCAGCCCGTCCTTGTGCGTCTCGGCGACGCGGAGGACGTAGTTCATCGCGCGGGAAACGTGCTTGGAATGCGGTCCGGACTCGGGCGTGGACCCCCCGGCCATCAACGCCAGCCCGGCCAGCGAGGTCATCACCGCCGGGTAGCTTCCGTACCCGCCGCTGTTGAGCCAGCTTCCGCCGTTTCGCTGCGTCTTGGCGAGATAGTTCATGCCCTTGCCGATGGCGCGGACGGTGGCCTTGTCCATCATGTCCGGGAGGTAGGCGGTCGCGACGGGCGCGCCGATCAGCCGGCCGGCCGGGGCGAGCACAGCCGCAGCGGCTGCGCCGGCGCCGAGCGAGAAAAGGTCCCGGCGGGTAAGTGTCCGGTTGTCGTTGTCGTGCTCGTTCATGGTGGTCTTCCCGGGCTCGGGGCCTGTGGGAGAGCGCCCCGGCGGCTTAGCCCGGGGCTTGCGAATACATCCACGATAACGAATCGGGAGCCTATTCGACGCCCCAATCCGTCAGAGGTTCCGGAGATTCAACGCGCCAAGGCGCGGAAAACACCGCGAACAGGCGGGGGCGCGTCGACCGCGGCGGCGGAAATCACTGCTTCCCGTACACCCGCACGCCGTCGGCCGCCTCCACGAGCAGCCGCCCGTTGGTCATCGCCGGCGGGCCGATGCGGTTCGCCGCCCGTACGCGGAGCGAGGCATCCTCGAAGGTCTTCTTGTCCATCAGTTCGATCGTCTGGACGATCTCGCCGTTGCGGGCGTCCAGAATGTACGTCCGCGGGGGCGTCCGCCAGGCGTAGTCCCGCACGGTGACCACCACGTGCTTCGCCCCGCAGACCAGCGGCGAGACGCGCAGATGCGTGTTGGCGTCGCCCTGGAGCGTGGCCGACCAGCGAACGTCTTTCCGCTTGGGGTCGATGCACTGGATCGCCAGACCCCGCGATATGCCGTACCCGTGATGCGGGTTCCGCATGCCGGGATTGCCCAGCGACCCGGCCACGATGATTCTGTCCTCGCAGATCGCCGCGCGGACCGGGTAAAGCTGGCGCGAGTTGACCTTCTTGAGCCCCACGTCGAACCCGCTGGAGCCCTGCCCGAGCAGCGCCCGGACGTCGATTTTGTCCGGATCGCCCTGGGCGTTGAGCACGATCCGCTCGTCGTCGGCCGCGAGAACCCGCAGGGAATTGCCCGCGCGCTGGTACTGGCGCGTCCAGAGGGGCTTCTTGAAGTTCCCCGCCTCGAAGACCTTGAGGTCCTTGTCGTCGGCGATCACGACGATCCCGCCGGGGGTGATCCTCCCATTGGCCCCCGCCGCATGGTTGGAGCGCCACTGTTCGGCGATCTTGCCGGTCTTGAGGTCCAGGCAGGTCAGGCGCTGCCCGTTGGAGTGGCTGACCAGGGCGTGCCCCCCGCCGGTGCGGATCAGCGGAAGAACGCGGTTGTCGTTCAGGTTGGAGGAGCGCCACAGCTCCTTGCCCGTGGCGATATCCAGGGCGTGGACGACGGACTTGGCGCTCGGGTCGACCCACAGCACCGCCTTCGGCGTTATCGCCAGGGCGCGGGGGTTGGAGATGTCCTCGTGCCATTTCCGCTTGGCCGACTCGGTCTCGAAGCCGGTAACCCCGGAGAAGTCCGCCACCACGAGGGTTTTCCCGTCGCCGCTGAGCCCGGCGACGAGTCGCTGCGCCTGGTGCTCGAGTCCGCCAGTCTCGAGGAACTGCT
>CAYTQL010000221.1:2894-5400 GCA_964439555.1 uncultured Planctomycetaceae bacterium
GTCGCTGCGCCTGCCGGGCCGAGGCGCGGGAGGCCATCGTCTCCGGCTCCAGCGAGGTCAGCCCCGCCCAGCGCAGGGCGTCGTCGGCGTTCCGGGCGGCCGGCTCGACCAGGGTCGCCCGGTTGCCGATGAGCACGCCGATCAACTCGCCCACGCGGAGCGGTCGGGACCGCTGATCCCGCAGCAGTTCGACGTAGCCCTCGTCGATCCGGAAGCCCAGCGTCAGCGGCGGGTCGATGCTCTGCACGACCGAGTCGTCGCTCACCGTGCTCACGGGCACCTTCCCGCGGTCGATCTGCTCGATCAGCTCGCCGAGCTTCCCGCGGAGGTTGCCGAACTCGACCTTCATTCCCTCCGGCTCGTCGCGGACCTGCTCGCAGACCAGCTTCGCCGCCACGGGGCGCCCGGTGCGGGCGTAGACCGCCGCGAGGGCGACGCTGGCCGGGACGCGAAGCGGCGAATCGCTCTCGGAGGCGACGTCGCTGAGCAGCGGGGTGGCGCGGTCGAAGAGCGCCTTGCGTTTGTCGCCCTCGGCTTCGAGAGCGCGGAGGTAGCAATGCTCGGCCGAGGCGAAGAGGGCGTCATCGGCCCACTGGCTCTGCGGCCAGGATCGCTGCACGGCGACCATGGCGTCGATGTCCTCCGCCTCGATCGCCTCATCCAGCGCCGTGCGGGCGGCCTTGTCGAAGACGGCGTAGGCTTCGCGCCCCTTCTCGTGGACCTGGAGAATCCGCTCGATGAAGCTCTGGGCGAGCTGCGAACCGCGGACGGTGCGGTCGTTCTTGGCGAAGCTGGCCCGTCCGTCCTTGCCGATGCGGACGTTGACGAGCTTCTGCTTCGGGTAGCGCTCGAAAATCTCGTGCGCCCGCTTCAGCGCCTCGGTCAACTCGCCCTGCTTCTCCCGGTACTTCGCCAGACGAAGGGCCATGTGGGCCTTTTCCTGGTCCGTCTCGGCGAGGTCCCGCGCCTTGGTGAACATCTCCAGCATCCCCTCGGACGTCTCGGCCGTGTTGCCCAGCATCACGTAAATCTGGTAGAAGCGGACGCGGAGCTGCGCCAGCCGGGCCGAGTCGTTGAGCTTCTCGGCGATCTCCCGGGCGGCCCGGTAGTCCGAGAGCGCCTTGTCGTAATGCCCGGTGCTGAAGGACAGGTGGGCGCGTTGTTCCAGCAGGTCCATCCGCTGGCGGGGCTTGGCGCCGTCCATGCGCTCGGAGAGCTTCTTGTAGGCCATCTCCCGGCTGAAGTAGGCGCAGACGCCCAGCGGGTTGCCCGCCAGGAGCTTCCCGTCGGCGCTGACGAGATTGCCCAGCAGCCCGGAGGGGTCGAGCCCGTCGATGCTGGTCAGGGAGTAGCTCTCGAGGTTCAGACGCCAGATCTTTCCCTGCCCGCTGACCAGGATGCTGTGGGGCGTGGCGGCCGGGCGTCCGATGACGTTCTCGACCTGTCGGGTGTACGGGGCGTTGGGTTTGGGCAGCGGCTTGCCGTTGCGCGCGTCGAGCACCATCAATCGCGGGCCCGAGAGCAGCACCCGTCCGGTGTCGACGGCGGTCAGGTCGGCCAGGTCCTGGCGCGGGGTCTCCCAGAGCTTGTGTCCGTCCTCGGCGCGGAACGCCATCGCCGCGTTGTTGTCGCTGGGCAGGCAGACCACCCGCCCGTCGAGCATCAGCACGGGATTGGAGGGGAAGTAGATTCCGTAGCGGGCCCCGTAGTAGCCCCGCCCGCGGCTCGGGGTTCCCCCGAGCGTGCTTTGGTACTGGTAGGCCCAGACCGGCTGGCCGGAGTCGGCCTCGTAGGCGGCGATCACCCCGGCGTTGGTCTGCACGAAGACCCGCCCGTCGGCGACGGCGGGAATCGAGCCGATGTCGATCGGCGAGTAATACCCGTACCCGCGCCGGGTGTGGGTCGCGGGCGTCTGGGCGATGCTGCTGGACCAGACCAGCGAGCCGTCCTCGGCGTCGAGGCAGAGCAGGTAGTACCCCTGGAGGTACATCGCGATGACGTACAACCGCCCGGCGTGATAGGCCGGGGCGGAGAGGAACTTGCACGCCTTGAGCACATCGCTGTCGCCATTGCCCTGCCCGACCTTCCACTTGTAGAGCCCGCCGCGCAGGTCCAGGGCGACCAGCATCGAATCGTCCGAGAGCTTCTTGCCCAGCTTCGGGTTCCGCTGGATCAGGTGGCGGATGTTGCCCAGGTGAGGCAGGAAGTTCGCCACGAAGAAGACCTTGTCCTCCGCGGCGGTCATGGTGTACCGCCCGGCGTCGCGGACGCCGACCCCGTAGTACCCGTAGTAGCCCGTGTTGGGCAGGCTGATCTCGCGGAACATGGGGAGATTGAAGCTCTTCCAGACGATCTCCCCGGTGATCACGTCGCGGGCGACGGCCGCCTCGTCCGTCCGGTAGATCGCCAGGTCCCCCACCAGCAGCGGATGGATCATCGACGGGAGGGGGAAGCGGCGCATCGTCCCGCTGCCGCGGAGCCGCCTGGAAACGAAAGACCCGGAGAT
>CAYTQL010000222.1:0-2735 GCA_964439555.1 uncultured Planctomycetaceae bacterium
CGTACTATCTAACCGAACCGGCCCGGATGTCCAATTCCGACTGAACCTTTACACTCATCCAGCGTCCAGGGCATGCTGATGCTGGTCTGGATGTGGGCGGCCAGGCCCTGCTCGTCGCGGATGACCCCCTTCGGCCAGGGGATGGAGGGAAAGTTCTCAGGCCTGGCGCAGATGGCCGCGAGAATCAACGCCCCGAGGGCCTGCTGCGGTCGGGTCTCCGGTTTGCCCCGGGAGAACTTGGGCATCAGCCGTCCGAGGCACATGGACTTGACGGTCGTCCGGGCTCGCGGCGAGCCGTGGTAGAAGACCGTCAGCGTGTTGTGGAAGCTCATGTAGTGCTTCCACCGTTCCGGTCGGGACGCCTGGTAGCGGAGGATGTCGCCGCGGGGCAGCTCGGCGAGCAGCTCGGCGAGCCCGAGCTGGGTCCAGATGGTCGCTTCCATCAGGTCGCCGCGGTTGCAGTAGCGGTAGTAGAGCCTGTTGTGCACCAGCGGGCGGGCGACCATCTCCTTGTGGTCCCAGCGGACGGTGAAGCGGGGCTCGCCGTCGTTGAAGCGCACCGCGAAGCCCGGTTCGTCGCCCGGACGCCAACTCACCGAGAGCGTCCGCCCCCAGATTTCCGGCTCGAAGGCGTGGGGCTTGCCCTTGAGACACGCCGCCCACCATTCCGGGCGCACGCGGGACAGCGCATTGCGGACGTACGCCAGGTCCGCCCGCTCCTCGTCGCTCAGCGAGGCCGGGTCCGGCGCCTTGTTCAACCGTCCGCGGAGCAGGCCCCAGTCGCCCCGGCAGTAGGCCGCGGCGATCTTGCCCACCGGCGAGTCCGGCTCGTCCTCGCCCGCGGTGGTAATGGTGACGCCCGCGGACTTCGAGCTGTCCCCGTATTCGGGCGGCAGCCCGGCCGCGGCCGCGACCAGCGTCGCGAGCGTCAGTGCGATCAGGGTAGTTCGCATGGGTTCCTTCCCCGTTCGGGTCCCGTTGCAGGCGTGGGAATGCATTGCCGCCATTCTACCGGACGCCCTCGCGGCGTCGAAATCCCTCCGCCGCGCCGATAGACGAGCGTGCGTCCGGAAAGTTCGCAGATTTCCGCTCACCTGCCCCCCCGCCGGTGGTCCCAGACCGTAGGTGGACACTCTGCGCCGGCTGCGGGTACAATGGTCACAGAGGGGTCGAAATCACACAACTGGAGAACGAGCCATGAGAACCTTCCTGCTCGTCACGTCGTTGACCGTCGCCGCCGCGTCGGTCGCCCCGGGGGCCGATGAAAAACCCGACCACCTCGGCGAGGCCATCGAGGCCGTCCGCAGCGCCAAGACCCCCGCCGGCGCCGGACGCGCTTACGCCCGCGGACGCAACGCCGACGCCCGCAGCGCCGCGCTGCACGAGGCCTACATGAAGCGGATGCTGACCTTCGGGCTCCCGAAAGTCGCCTACTACCCCGCAAAGGCGCTGGTCCGCCTGGATCCGGACCACGGGACCGCCTGGGGCACGATCGCTTACGTGGAGGCGAAGCGCGGGGACATCCGCGACGCACTGCCCGCCGCGATCCGCTCCGTCCAGCACAAGCGCCGCGACGACTCGCTGCTGCACAACGCCGCGCAACTGATCGCCTGGTACGACCGGCAGCGCCCCCGCCCGAAGCTCGACGACGCCCTCCGCCGCGTACTGGCGAAGATGCGCGACGACCTGAGGACCCACGAAACCTTCGCCGCGACCTACAAACAGGTCACCCGCGCCTACGAAAAGCGCAAGGAGAACGCCGAACAGGCCGGCAAGGACCTGACCGCCGCGCAACAGGCGTACCGCCGGGCTTTGGACGACACGATCGACGTGGACGAGGAAATCCGCGAGATCGAGGAGAAGATCCGCCGCGGCGAACGCGAGTTGGAGCGGCTCAAGTACGGGTACGACTACTATTACAGCTACCCGTCCGCCACAATCGTGACCGCCCCGAGGGTCCACCGTCCCCGCGTGGTCACCGTCCCGACGGTGCACCGGACCTGGACGCCCTGGAGCGGGGGCGTCGTCTACCGCGACGGGCATTTCGGCGGGCATCTCCGCATCGGCACTGTTCGCTCGCACGTGACGACCTCCACCGTCGTCATTCCGCCGATCCACGCGGCCGAGCGGATTTTCTACTACGGACCGGGAAGCCGGCGAAGCGTGCGGCGGGTCGAGAAAGCCGTCAAGGCGCTCCAGACCGCCCGCGACGGGCTCCGCAAACAGGGCAGGCCGCTGCTGAACGAACTGGCCGACCGGCGCGACCGGATGGAGAAACTCCGCAAGCAGGTAAGCGCCGAGGAGCTGCCCATCGTGGAGGGCTTCCGGTGGGACCCGCCGGAGGTCAACGGGAAGGTCACCGACGAGCGAACCGTCGCCTTCACCCGCCCGCCCGAGGGCGACGCGGAGGAGGACCCGGAGACCGACGCGGCCAACAAGCTCCGCCTCGCCCGGCTGTATCTCAAGAACCACATGGCCGGGAAGGCCCGGGAGACGCTCGAGGCGTTGCTCGAGGACTACCCGAGGACGCCCGCCGCGGCCGAGGCGAAGAAGCTCCTCGAGACGGTCGGTTCGTTACCTCGTTGACCCGTTGACGCGTTGAGTCGTCTCCGCAGCGGCGCTGAGCGTATTGCGAACCGGCGGGGGGCTGCGTCGTTGTATCCGCTTGATCCCCTGTATCCTGCGAACGAACCCCGGGTCTTCGTCACGCGAGCCGGACGCAGATCGCCTTGCGC
>CAYTQL010000222.1:2745-5372 GCA_964439555.1 uncultured Planctomycetaceae bacterium
GTATCGCTTGACCGCCTCGGCGAGGGGCAACACGTCCCACTCGATCCCGCGACGGCGGAGGTACGTCTCGGCCTCGGGGTCCAGCGCGTAGTCCGCCCTGGGCGGACGGGCGAAGATCACCAGCCGGGCGGCGCCCTTGCTGAGCTTGCGGACCTCCTTGAGCGTCACCCGGTCCGGGTCGTCCTGGGCGGTCTTGGCCAGGAGCTTGGCGCGTTTCTTGACCTTGCCGCTGCCGCGCACGTGGATGTCCTGGTCGCAGGTCTTCTTGCCGACCGAGACCTTCCCGCCGCTCAGCTTGAGCTCGGGGTACTCGGCCTGCGGCTTCCCGGCGAGGGGTTCGGCGCCGGCGCGGAGTTGGGCGAGCGCCACGGTCCCGAGGACCACGGCGTCGTCGCCGAGCGAGGCGACCACCAGCCGCCCGCCGGGACGTTGCCCGGAGAAGGGGTCGGCGGCCAGGGCCTCCTCGATGATCGGGAGCATGGAATCGCCGCAGGCCTCGATAACCCCCCCGCCGAGGATGATCACGTCGGGGTCGAGGATATGCCGCAGGTTCACGCACGCCTGCCCGATCACCCCCGCCGCGTCGCCGAGCACGCGGCGGACGACCGGGTCGTCCCGCCCGATCGCCTTGGCCAGGGCGCCGGACTTGATCTGGCCGAGGTCCTCATCGAGCAGTTCGGTGAGCACCGTCTCGTGCCCGCGGGCGACCTCATCGCGGATTTCCCGCTCCATCGCCGTCCGGGACGCCAGCGCCTCGAAACACCCGCGGTTTCCGCATCCGCACAGCGGCCCGCCGGGCTGCATCATCATGTGCCCGATCTCCCCGCCCCCGCCGGCGCAGCCGTCGAGCAGTTCGTTCCCGACGAGGATCCCCCCGCCGATGCCCGTGCCCACGAACATGCCCACCACGGTGTGCGCCTCGCGGGCGGGCCCGAGCCACTTCTCCCCCAGCGTCCCGACGTTGACGTCGTTGCCCAGGGCGACCGGGACGCCGAATTGCTCGGAAAGCTGCGGGCCCAGCTCCACCCCCGAGAGGCTCATGTTGGGCGTGACCACGACGGTCCCGCTTTCGGCGTCCACCACGCCGGGGACCGCCAGCCCGATGCCCTCGAGCTCGCCGACCTCGACGTTCTTGTTCTCCAGGACGCCCCGGACCGCCTCGGCGATCGCGTCCACCGCCGCCTGCCCGCCCTTGCGCGGGGTCGGGCGGCGGTAGCGCCCGCGCAGGCGCCCGTCGGGCGTCGCCAGGGCGGCGAGAATCTTCGTGCCCCCCACGTCCACCCCCAGCCAGAGCTTGCCGTTGGTCTTCTTCGCGCCCATGGTCGGCTCCGTCCTTTCGGGTTCGGCGTCCGTGCAGACATAGTATGCACGCCGAAGCGCAGCCGCGTCCAGCCTTCGAGGGCGCCGGGCGGGGGCGGTCGCCGGCAGCGCAGAAAAAAGCCGCGCCGAGGGCTCGGGCTTGAAAGGGCAACCGATTCGGCTCGTGGAGCCGCCCTCGACGCGGACATTCTTCCGCCGCCCGGACGCAGAGTCGCCGGGCGGATGCGACCGTCTTACCACTCGTACCCGACCGTGACGCCGCCGTAGAGGGTGTCGTCGTAGTCGGCGAGGTGATCGTCGCGGGTGACCTGGTTGTAGTTGAGGAACCCGCTGACCCCGACCGAGCCGTACTTGGCGGGGATGCCCAGCGCGCTGCTCAGGTCGTAGGCGAGTTCCAGCCCGTAGGTGATGTTGGAGAGCCGGTTGGTGTCGTCGAAGTAGCGGTGATCCCACCCGAAGGTGATCGACGGGATGACCGCGAGGTCCTTGAGCACCGGGGCGTCCGGGGCATAGTCGGCGAGGGCGAACTCGTGGGAGAAGCCCAGTTCCAGCCAGCTCCCGCGGACGTCGTCGACGTCCAGGTAGTAGGTGAAGCTCGGGTTGATCAGTGACTCGTCGATCTCCAGGCCCATCGCCCTGTACAGCGGGCTCTCGTCGAAGCCCAGGGAGAGGTAGACCTCGTGGGCCCAGGCGTCGTCGCCCGCCCCGCCGACGCGCGGGAAGTTGTACCAGATGTACCCGATCTCCACGGCGCTGATGAAGAAGTCCGGAATCTCGTAGCCCCACGCAACCCAGTAATCGACCTCCTGGAGGTGCTCACTGTCGCTGGGGGTCAGCCATTCCTGTCCGTTGTACCACTCGAACCACACCCCGCCGCTGAAGGCGCCCAGGTTGCAGTCGAACAGGTCCGAGGTGTCCAGGCTGAAGGAGATGTCGAGCATGTGGTTGCACCGCTCGTTCCTCTCCTGCGCCGGCTCGGAGAAATTCACGCCGCGCCAGATGTAGTCCGAAACCAGCGTGTAGCTGACGCTCACGCCGACGGGGATCGGCTTGACTTCGCCGACGTCGGCGGTCGGCGCCTCGCCGGCGGACTTCTCGCCCATGTTCAGCCAGTCGGGGTCCTTCTGTTCCTCGGCCGGGGCGGGGAGGACCCCCACCAGCATGACCGCGACCAACAACAGTCCAATGCCCATGTGCTTCATTGCAGAATCTCCTTGTGCTTGCGGTTCGTGCTTGCGTCTGTCTCGCGTCCTATCCGATGGCCTCTTCCCCCTCCTCGCCGGTGCGGATGCGGATGCACCGTTCGA
>CAYTQL010000223.1:0-5358 GCA_964439555.1 uncultured Planctomycetaceae bacterium
GCAGCGGAAAAGGCTTCGGACAAGCGGCTGTGCCTGCCGCGGCGCGGGCGGTAAGCTGTTACCGTCGTCGGAAGAGGCGATGACTGCAGAGATCGCCGAGTCGGCGAGGCGGAGCGAGCAAGTTCGCAGACCGGTCCGGCGCGGCGCGCGCCCGCGCCGGAGACTGCGAGTTCGAGCGCGCCTGCCGTTGGCAACCTCCCGGCCGGTCGCTGCGGTGCGTCGATGCGTCGGGCCCGGAAAGGAGCCACATGCCGAACGTTGTCTGCATTGGAGAGATGTTGATCGACCTTTGCGCCCGGGAGATGGACGCGGGGATCGACGGGGCGGAAACCTTCACCAAGGCCCCCGGGGGCGCCCCGGCCAACGTGGCGGTGGGGGTCGCCCGGCTGGGCGAGCGCTGCGGGTTCATCGGGGCGGTCGGCGACGACCCCTTCGGCGAGTTTCTCCGCCGGACCGTCAGCGGCGCGGGCGTCGAGACCGAGCATCTCGCCAAAATCCCCGGCGTGCGGACCTCACTGGCGTGGATCGCCGCGCGGTCCGACGGGCGCAAGGACATCATGTTCTACCGCCACCCGGGCGCCGACATGTGCCTGAGCCCCGAGCACGTCGAGGAGACCTATGTGGTCGGGGCCGAGGCGGTCCACTACGGGAGCATCTCCCGGATCGACGAGTCCCCCCGTGCCGCGACTGACAAAGCCCGGCGCCTCGCGTCGGAGTCCGGGGCCCTGCTCAGCTACGACCCGAACTACCGCCCGACCCTCTGGTCGGACGAATCGGCCGCGGCGGAGCGCATCTTCGAGGGGTTCGCCGGGGCGCAGGTGGCGAAGGTCAGCGACGAGGAATGGGCGTTCGTCACCGGCGTCGAGCGCTGGCAGGCCGGGGCGGACCGCCTGCTCGACGCCGGCGTGGAACTGGTGGTCCGCAGCGAGGGACCGGGCGGGGCGCGGTTCGCGACGCGGACGGTCCGCGGCCGCGTGGGCGGCTTCGAGGTCGAGTGTGTCGAGCCGACCGGTGCGGGCGACGGGTTCGCCTCCTGCCTGATCGTCGAACTGCTGCGACCCTGGCGCGACGGCGTGCGACCCGGCGAGCTGCCCGAGCCCGACCTCCGCCGCATCGTGACCCGCGCCAACGCCGTCGGCGCCCTGGCGTGCACGCAGGTCGGGGCGATCCCCTCCCTGCCGACGGCCGAGCAGGTGGACACCTTCATCGAGGAGCGGCAACCGCGGAGTCCTTGAGCGGTCCCTTCGGCGAACAGGCGGCTTGCTCGCAGAAGGGTCAGAGGGCGGGGTGGTGCAGGGGGTTCGTTCCGCAAGCAGCAGAACCGCTCGCCCTACCGGGGTTTCAACGCTCTTTGCCCGTTGCGATTCTGCGCGTCGGCGGCCGGTTCCAGAAGCGACCGTCCGTCCATGTGGGTCGGGACCGCCCGCCCGAGCAGATCGAGGATCGTGGGGACCAGGTCCACGGTGCGGGCGGTGTCGAGACGTCCGGCGGGCACGCCGGGCCCGGCGATCGCCATCGGGGTGAGCATGTCTCCGGGGCGCAGTCCGCCGTGCCCGGCCTGCCACTTCGTCCCGAAATCCCAGCCCGGCGCGGCAAAGACCGCGATGTCGCCCGCCCGGGCGGCGCGGAAGTAGGCGACGATCTGCTCGGCCAGGTGCGGGACGCCGAAGCGCGCCAGGGGGTTCTCGCCGTCGATCACCTTCGTGGTCACCTTTGCCCCGCGGCCGTCCGGCTGGGCGATTTCGACCTCGCCCGTCTTCGTTCGCAGGCGGACGCGGTCGGGCTCGGTCCGCCAGGCGACGGCGTCCACCGCTTCCTGCTCGCTCAGCAGGGCGACGAGGTCGACGTTCCCGGCGTCGCCTTTTCGAAGCGCATGGAAGGCGGCTTCCACGGCGGAGAGCGTCAGCTCGCCGCTCTCGCGGTCGTAGTGCGTCTTGCCGACGGGATAGCTGCGGAGGTCTTCTGCGCCGGGACGTTCCGGCCAGGCGGCGAAGCGGAATCGCCCCTTGCCCAGCGGAATCGGCTTGCGGAGCTGGATCGCCCAATAGCGGTCGCCGCTGCCGTACAGGACGCAGGGATAGCGGCGGTAGCGGTCGAGACGCTTCTCGAAGGGCGTCTGCTCCCAGAGCTGCGCGTCGGCGATCGGAAGCCCACGCGCTTCGAGGAAGTCATCGAGCGGGAAATGCCGGCGGACGTCCATCAGCGAGTGGTCGCAGACCAGGGCGAGGTGGACTTTCCCGAGCAGCCCGGCGCGCTCGATGTCCTTGCACACCCGCCCGACCTGGAGGTCGGTGTGCCGCAGGGCGTCGCGGTATTCCGGCGAATGGACGCCGTGGTGGTAGGCCTGAAAGTCCGGCGCCAGGAGGTAGGCGAAGGTCAGGGCGGGAAACTCCCGCCGCCTCCGGGCGACCTCGTTGACGATGTGGAAGCGGTAGAGCGTGAGTTGATCAACCCACTGGTACCAGCCGAAGTAGTACATCGGGCCCGCGGAGGTCCAGTTCTCGATGAACTTCGTGGCCCCGCGGTGGGCCTGGAGGAAGAGCGAGAAGGTCGTCCGGTCGCCGAGCAGCTCGTAGACCGTCGGGGTGGTGTAGTCCCCGGCGAGGGCGTTCTTCTGGGCGATCGTCTCGTAGTTCCGCCAGATCAGGCGGTTGCGATCGAACCAGTTGATGCCGGTGATTCCGTGATGCCCGGGGAAGACGCCCGTGACCACCGACGGCTCGTTGGCCAGGGTGACCGACGGGACGTTGACCACGGTGCGCGGGCAGTACAAGCCGCGGTCGATGATGTACTTGCGGATGGCCGGGAGCTCCCCGGACTCGAGCATCTCGTTGAAGATCCCGGTGTTGACCCCGTCGATGAAGAAGACGATCGCCCCGTCGCTCGTCGAGCCCGGCGGGAGGGAGAAGTCCAGCCCGTAGGTGTCCGGGTCGGACGGGGCGCAGGCGGCGATCAGCACCGTCGCGGCGACGAGGAGCGCCGGGGAAAGCCGGTTACGCATGCGAAGGGTTCTCCTCTTCCTCAGGCTCGCCGGGGGAGTCGTGCTCGGCGGGGGCCTCGACCAGCTCGTGCGGACAGACCTGCCCGTTGCGGCACTCTTTGCAGAAGAGCATCGGGAAGGCGATGTCACTGAAGCAACAGGGCGCCCACACCGCCAGGAACAGGAACAGCAGCGTCAGGGCCATGGTATCGGCCCTTACGACCGAGCCCTCCTGCATCCCCATGAGCACGTGGAACAGCGACGCGCCGGTGCTCAGCAGCACGTGGGCGCCGTGGGGGAGACGCGGGCGCGACCACAGGATGCCGATGATCACCCCGAGAATCGCCAGCGGGTTCACCAGCCACCACAGTTCGATGAACCCGATGTGCGCTTCGGCGTGCATGTGCTCGTCGTGAACGCCGATGAGCAGCTCGCCGAGGTAGGGAATGAGCGAATCGCTCAGCGTTCCGATGGCGATGGCGCCGAAAAAGCCCACCAGGACCGTCGCCCACAGGGAATGTTTCCCGTGGATGCGGAACACGGCCGTGGTGGCGATCGCACTGAACAGGACGTGCAGCGGATGGAAGGTGCTGAAGAGCCGGTGCGAGACGTGCCGCGGCACCTGCCCGTAGACGAAGAACACCGCCACCGCCACGCCGATCAGGGCGCCGAGCGCGGTGAACGGCGCGTGGCGGCGAAGTTCGCAACTGATGGTTTTCCACATGCGACGACTCCTTTTCATAGTCCCTATACCCCTTATAGGCGCGAAGGGGGCCGCGCGTTCATTAGACCCCAACGCTGCCGGCGTTACCAGCGGCAGATGAGGCGAAGGGGGCAGAGCAGGAGCGTTGTACGAAAAACGCCCCGCCGGGCGGGCGGGGCGTGGGGGAGTGCGTTCTGACCTCGACCGGGCGGGTTACGGGGCCTTCATGTCGTTGGCTTCGGGGGTGAAGTCCTCGGGCTTGAGGTCCACCGAGAAGTCGATGTCCCGGTAGAGATACCGGCAGCAGAGCTCGTCCTGCCAGTTCCAGCCCTCCACGCAGATCGGGAGCAGGGACTCCACGTCGACGTAGGTCAGGGTCTTCTTGGCGGGATACTCGTCCTCCGGGGGGAGGTAGCGTTCGAGGACGATGCACTTGCGCCCGGCGACCTCGGCGTAGCCGGCGAAGCCCTGGGTGAGTTCCCCGGCCTGCTCGGCGTCGCGGTAGACGCTCAGCAGGCTCTCGAGGCTGTTGGCGAAGCCGAACTTCGTGACCGGGCGGAGCGTGTTCTTCATCGCGTCGGGTCCGTCCGGCTCGCGCTTGACGGTGCCCACCAGCGTCGAGAGGAACCCGCGGGGCTTGACGAGCATCTTCCCGTTGTACTTGTCCTCGACGTAGATCAGCGCCTCGCCGATCGGAGGGTTCTTGACCCAGTCCAGCGCGACGCTGAACGGCTCGGCCATGAACTTGGCGTCGATCCACTGCTCGTCCCGGAGCTGTCCGTCGATCCGCTCCTGTTTGATGAAGGTGCAGGTGTACTCGCTGTAGGCGTCGCGGTAGTTCTGCTTGCACAGCTCCAGCAGCGCGATGTGGTCGGTTTTCGCCAGGTGTTCGAGCCGGTCGCCCAGTTCCTGCGAGCCGGCCTCGACCGCGGCGCGGTCCACCGTCACCACCATGTTCATCATCTCGCGGTTGGCGTTGGAAGACTGGGTGCACTGGATGAAGAACAGGGCGATGAGCAGAAGACCGACGGCGATCCGGATACGGCGATTGCTCGGTCGGAGGATTCGTCTGAGCGGCATGGAGACCTCTTCTCTCCCGGCCCGGAGAAATCGGGGTCGCGGTTGTGGGCGCCTGGACCGCCTCGTGTGGCGGAACGCCGCAGCGCCGCTGTTTTCTTCATCGGCAGTCGGGCGTTGCGGCTTGCAGGCTTTTTCGGTGTGTGCCGGACGAACGACAGCGGGCAGAACTGTATGGGAACGCCATGGGGCGGTTCAAGGGGAAAAAGCGGAGAATTGCGGGTTGGGGGTCACGACGGCGTCGCAAACTTCGACCGCGGTCCCGGAATTCCGAGTTCTCCTCCTGCCAGCGGCGCACGACCGATCCGGCTTGTCCGGGGCCCCCGCGCCCAGGCGCCCCCCCCTTTGGCCACGGGAGCCCCGCGCTGCGGGAGTCCGCAGAGCCTCCATACGCACGAACATCGTCGCAAACACCGATTCAGACGGGTTTTACGCTCTCGTGCGGCCTATCCCTTCACCGCCCCGACCGCGATGGACTTGACCACGTGCTTCTGCACGAGCAGGAACAGGACGATTACCGGGACGATCATCACCGCCGCGGCGGCGTTGATCTGGTGCCACTTGCCCGGGTGCCCCTGCTGGAAGTTGTAGACCGCCA
>CAYTQL010000224.1:0-4020 GCA_964439555.1 uncultured Planctomycetaceae bacterium
CCGCCCGGGCCCTCGAGAGGCGCGAGCCGGTCGTCCTCGGGCGCCAGCAGGCGTACATCGGCGTGATGATCGACGACCTGGTCACCAAGGGCGTCCTGGAGCCCTACCGCATGTTCACCTCCCGCGCCGAGCACCGCCTGCGCCTCCGCGCCGACAACGCCGACGCCCGCCTGACCCCGCTCGGACGCCGCGCCGGGCTCGTAGACCAACGGCGGTGGCGGCAGTACCGCCGCGGCGCGGAAGCGAGCGAGGAACTGCGAAACCTGCTCCGGAACACCCGTGTGGGCGACCGCAGCGTCTGGGAGCTGCTCCGCCGCCAGGGCGCCGAGCCCGAGGCGCTGGTTGCGGCGATCGACTCGGAGCTGCTACGGCGCGTCCGCGCCCTGCGCGGCGCCGTCCCCGAGGCCTCCGAGTCGGTGCTGATCGACGCCCGCTATGCCGGATACCTCGAGAAGGAGCGCAAGGCACTGGGGCGGATGGAGCAGCTCGACCGGAAGCGCATCCCGCCGGAGCTGGACTACGCCGCGATCGACCAGCTCCGTCACGAGGCCCGCCAGCGGCTCGGGGAGATTCGCCCGCACACGCTCGGACAGGCGCTGCGGGTCCCGGGAATCACCCCGGCCGACGTGACGATTCTCTCGGTCCATCTCGCCAAGATCGGGGCATCCGAGAAGCGGAGCGGTCGATAAGATGGGCAAGATGTATTCGACGGGGAAAGAGCCTGCCGGATCGAAAGATCGAGGAAAATCCGCCGTCGGCGAACCGGCGGACATTTCGTATCGTAAAATCCGTTCAGGACATGCCTTATCAAAAAATCGGAATACTCATATCAGATTAAGACATTGCCGCCCCGGCGTCGATAACCAAGTGTGCATGGACGCACTTCCGGCTACGCAGGCCGGGGAAAACGGTCGGCAGACGATCAAGTGGAACGCCGATCGACGTTGAAGGACATGCGTTGGCGGGCGGAGTTCCGACGCCCGAGGGACGACCAGGACGGTCGCCCCGATCGACCCGCCGAGGAACCCGGGACGGCGTCGCCCGGGCTTGAGGTCACTCGCAGAATGAACATCGACGGAATCCATCCCACCGCGGGCCCGCAGAACATCGAACCGACCGGCGCCGTCCGCGGCGCCCAGCGCAGCGGCGACGCCGTCGAAAGCGCCGACGTCGTCGAGATGTCCGAAGCCGCCAAGCTCGCCGCCAAGGTTCAGGAACTCCCCGAGGTCCGCACCGAACTCGTCGAGCAGGTCCGCGCGGAGATCGCCGAAGGCTCCTACGAAACCCCCGAAAGAATCGACCTGACCGTCGACCGGCTCATGGAAGAGCTGTTCCCGGAACTGTAACCCCGGCCGGGCGACGACGGACATCGTAAGCGTGCAGGGCGCGGAAGGACCCCCCTCTGCACGCTGCTTTTTGCGCCCGACCCCACCGGGCAACCGCGGGGACGCGGAGCACCGTTCTTCGCGTTGACAGGGGCAGGGGCGAATGCTAGAGTGAGTCGTCTTGCCGGAGGTCGCGCTTCCGGTGCACCCGGTGGATGTAGCTCAGTGGGTCAGAGCATCTGGTTGTGGTCCAGAGGGTCGTGGGTTCGAATCCCATCATCCACCCGTCTCGGCGCCGTTCTTCGATCGGCGCTTTTCTTTTGCGCCGCCGGCGGTGAGGGCGTAGTCGAGGGCGGGGTCTTCTCCCGCGGCCAGGGATCGAGGGGTCGGCGGCGCTGCGATGTCCGGTTGCAGCGGACCGGTCGCCACGCCGGCGCCGACGCAGGCGGCCCGGACGCTCGCGGCCAGGACGGTCAGGGCGGTGTGGGACAGTTTGCGGCGCTTCGGGTTCCCGTGCATCACCCGCGGGTCGCCGGGGGCCCGCCCGACCACCGTTCCGAGCCCGTAATGTTTCACCGCGGCCGCCACGGCCGCCGCGGCCGAGCCGGTCCGCGGACCGGTCAGCACGAACAACTCGCCGCCGAAGAGCCGCGGATTGTCCTTCGGACGGTTCAGCGGGACCTCTCGCCGCACCAGCCGCCCGTCCTTGCGGTACTCTGCCCATTCGTAGAGCCGGTAGGGCTCGTTGGTGAGGTACTCCATGAGGAATTCGGCCAGGAAGACCGACCCGCCGGGGTTCTCGCGCAGGTCGATCACCAGCCGGGGGATGCCCGCGTCCTCGAGCCTGGAAAAGGCCCGGTGGACAAGCGGCATGAACTGCCGCCCGCCGGAGAAGGCGTTGATCGTCAGGACGCCGGCGTTGTGCTCCTGGTCGATTCGGAAGCGGTAGTCCGCCCAGACGGGGCTTGCCCGGCGGCGGCCCAGTTCGTGCATGGCCGCCCGCCCGTTGACCGGCGCGATCCGCAGCGTCCGCTTCCGGAGCGGGCCCGTCCCCCGCGGCCGGACGACAAGCTCCAGGGGCCGCTCCTGGCCGTAGTGGAGCCAGAGGACCATCCACAGCAACCACGGACGCTCAAGGACGGGCACCTTCGAGCCGCCGCCGGGGCGCGGAAAGTACCGGGCGAGCGACGCGAACGCCTCACGCGCCGGCCGACCGTTCACGCGCAGAATCTCCGCGCCCAGCGGGAGTTCGGCGTCCTGGTACGCCGCCGCGATGTACGCGCGCCGGTCGGCAAAGGTCACGGCGAGCGGGTAGACCTTCCCGCCGCCCTCGAGAATGCCCTCGAAGTGCTCCTCCGGCGGGCGGAGCATCGTGTGGCCGATTCCCAGCGAAGCGACCGGTGTCGCGGCCGCCTGCCAGAAGCGCATCAGCCCCATCGGCTCGGCGTCGATCCGGCGCTTCAGCTCGGCCCGGAACGGCGCCACCCCCTCGGGCATCTCGCCCGGGAGCGTCCGCTCGATGTGCGCGAACATCGCCTCGACGTCCGCGTGGAGCTGCCCCGGCGGAATCGCGTACTCCGCCTGACACCCGGCCAGGAGCGAACCCGCCACGACGAACAAAGCGAAACCGAAACGCCGGGCGATCGAAACCCCGCCGTCAGGCCCGGAGGGTCCGCTCACCGTCTCCGCCGCGCCGTCAGGCCCGGAGGGTCGGCTCACCGTCTCCGCACCGCCGTCAGGCCCGGAGGGTCGGCTCATCGTCTCCGCACCGCCGTCAGGCCCGGGGGGCCGGCTCACCGTCTCCGCACCGCCGTCAGGCCCGGAGGGCCGGCTCACCGTCTCCGCCGCGCCGTCAGGCCCGGAGGGTCGGCTCACCGCCCCCGCCGCGCCGTCAGGCCCGAAGGGCCGTCGGGTCGTAGCCGGGGGCGCAGCCCCCGGATTTGGCGCTGCGGTGCGCAAGAGCCCCGAAGGGGCGACGGGATTACACCGGAAGGTACCGCTCGTCATACTCGATCCCGTGTTTCTCCAGAAGCGCGACGAACTCCTCTCGGAAGGTCATTTTCCGATGATGCTCGCCCTGTTTTCGAACGTACGTCACCACCTGCCGAAGCGCCGACTGCGATACCGAGAACGCCCCGTAGCCCTCCTGCCAGCCGAAACCCTCCATCCCGGGCAACGTCTGGCGAACCCAGCCGGAAGAGCGCGACTTGATCTCACGCAACGCGACTGATACGGGCACGTCAGGGTGCATTGAGGCGACAAGATGGACGTGGTCTTCGCCGCCCCCGCCGGCCACGAGCGCGCACCGCTCGCTGCGGAGAATGCCGCCGACGTACGGAATCAGGCGTCCCATGATCTCGTGGGTCAGGAGCCGACGACGGTCCTTCGTGGCGAAGACGATATGGACCTTGAGGTTTGTATAGGACATCAGTTCACCCCTTTCCGCAGCCGCGCGCTCCCGTCGCCCCTTGCGGGGCTCCGCCCGACCGACGCCGGGCCCGGGGGCTGCGCCCCCGGCTACGACCCGACGGCCCTTCGGGCCTGACGACAACGACCACGCCGCGGCAATCCGCGAGCGATGCTGGTGCTCGCCCTGGTCCACGGCCGGGCGACCGACCGGCGAGAGCTTCGAAGCTCCCCTCGCCCCTTGCGGGGCTCCGCCCGACCGACGCCGGGCCCGGGGGCTGCGCCCCCG
>CAYTQL010000224.1:4120-5102 GCA_964439555.1 uncultured Planctomycetaceae bacterium
GCTACGACCCGACGGCCCTTCGGGCCTGACGGCAACGACCACGCCGCGGCAATCCGCGAGCGATGCTGGTGCTCGCGCCTATTCCACGACCGGCACGGGTCCGGCGAGGGCTTCGAATTCCTCGACCGGCAGCGCCTCGCCCGAGCAGACCCGGTCGCGGAGCATCCGCAGCTCGGGCAGGCGCCAGGCGAGCCAGTACTTCGCGGTCGCCAGGCGGGACGGATCGGTTGCGGCGTGGTCGCAGAACAGGGCGCCGACGACCAGGTAGATGCCCATGTCCACCAGCCGGCGGGCATGGAGATCCCGGTACGGGCCGGAATTGCGGGACTTGACGAACTCGGTCGATTCGCTCAGCAGCCCCAGCCCCTCGCGGAGCTGTTCGATCAGCGGGGCGAGTTCCTCCGACCAGGCGTCGCCCTCGGTGGGCGCTTCGAGCAACTTCTCGACGAGGGTTGCGGCGGTTCCGCTGGTGACGCCCGCGACGCCGGCGACCACCTGGAGCTGCGAGGTGCCCTCGTAGATGGTGGTGATCCGCGAGTCGCGCAGATACCGCTCGGCCGGGTAGTCCTTCATGTACCCGCTGCCGCCCATGACGGCGATGGTGTCGTTGGCGACGCGCATCGACATCTCGGAGGCGTAGTACTTGCTCATCGGCGTGAGGACCTTGTTGTACCGCCCGATCTTGCGGGCGAACTTCTTGAGTTCCTTCCTGCGTTCCTTGTCCGGGTCGCCGAACTCGATTTCGCGGAGGGCGCTGTTTTCGAGGTCCACGTTGTACGCGCCGTAGTAGGTCAGGGCCCGGGCGGCCTGGAGGTCGGCGTGCATCCGCACGAGCAGTTCGCGGACGGCGGGGAAGCTGTCGATGGTCTGCCCGAATTGTTTCCGGCTGTGGGCGTAGTCGCGGGCGAGCCGGTAGGCCGCCTCGCCGATGCCGAGGCTCTGGGCGGCGATGCCCACCCGGGCGCCGTTCATGAGGCTCATC
>CAYTQL010000224.1:5112-5329 GCA_964439555.1 uncultured Planctomycetaceae bacterium
CGTAGGTGATCAGCCCGCGCTGGCGCTCGCCGATCAACCGGGCGGGGGTATTGTCGAAGAAGATCTCGCAGGTCGGGCTTCCGTGGATGCCCAGCTTGTTCTCCAGGCGGCGGATCTTGACGCCCGGGCCCTTCTCGGCGATCAGGAGGCTCAGGCCCCGTCCATCGGAGATTTCCGGCTCGGTGCGGGCGAGGACCAGCAGCACCTCGCCGCAGCC
>CAYTQL010000225.1:0-5310 GCA_964439555.1 uncultured Planctomycetaceae bacterium
GTGGCGAGTTTTTCGGCGCGTCCGAGCCCGGCCTGGGAGGCCACCTGGAACGCCTGGATCATGCCCCAGACGGTCCCGACAAGCCCGAGCATGGGCGCCACGGCGCCGACCCCGTAGAGCATCCGCAGGTTGTGGCGGAGCTTGGAGACCTCGTTGGCCCCGGCGTCCTCGATCGCCTGCTCCATGGCGGCGTCGCCCTTGTTCATCTTGCGGATGCCCGCCGCGGCGATCCGCGCCATCGGGCTCTCGTGCGACCAGCAGTACTCCAGCGCCTCGCGCCGGTCGTCGCGCGAGCGGAAGACGCTGCGCAGCCCGTCGAGGAACCCCGGCGGAATGATCCGACTGCGGCGCAGGGCGATCAACCGCTCGACGATCACCGCCAGCCCGATCAGGCTCGCCAGGGCGATGGGGATCATGAACCACCGGCCCTTGGCGAGCAGCTCGAGGAAGCTCATCTGCTCCTCTTCCTCGACGGTCTTGCCCGCGTCCTGCCCGAACGCCGCCGCCCCGACCAACGCAACTACGGCCGCGATGACCAGGTACGTCGGAAGCGTCCGACCGATTCTCGTTCTGTTCTTCACCTTGCGAATCTCCGTGTTCGTTGTACTTCGACGGGAGCTCTCAGCTTCCATCCCGGTCGAACGCCGAGCGAGGGCTCAGAGCCGTCGCCTACCCGCCCAGCGCCTTCAACCGTTCCCGCGCCAGCGGCGCCACCTTGGAATCCTTGTACTTCTCCAGGACCAGGGCGTACTGCTGCTTCGCCTGGTCGACCTGTTTAAGGGCCTCGAGTGAACGTCCCGCCTCGTAGAGGGCCTTGGAGGCCCACTGCGGGTAGTCGTACACGTCCGCGACCGCGAGGAACGCCTTGAGGGCGGGCTCGAACTTCTGCTGATCGAAGTACGTCTCGCCGATCTGGAACTGGGCCCGAGCGGCCGTCGGGCCGTCGGTCATCTCCGTGACCCGCTCGTAGTGCTTCCGGGCCTCGTCCCGCTTGCCCGCCCGCTCGTAGGCGGTCCCGAGCCCGAAGCGGGCGACGTAGGCAAACGTGTGGTCCTTGTGGTCCTTCAGGAAATCGCTGAAGATCTTGATCGCGTCCTTGCTCTTGTTCAGGGCGTTCTGCACCTCGCCGAGCTTGATCTGCCCGACCGCCGCCAACTCGTGCTTCGGATGGTGGCGCACCAGGGCGGCGAAGAACTGCTCCGCCTCCTTGTGGTTCTCCTGGAGGGCCCGGGCCAGCCCCGCCTGGTAGAGCGCCTGGGCGATCAACTTGTGCTTGGGAAACTTGCCGACGAACGCGGCAAAGGCGTCCCCGGCCGGGCCGTACTTCTCCTGGCGGACGTAGCACCAGCCCTGGCGATACAGCGCGGCCGCGAGGGTCTCGTTCGGGACCTTCTCTTTCGAGAGCACCGTCTTGAGCAGCCGGGCCGCGGGCTCGTATTTCTTCTCGGTGTAGAGCAGGTTCGCCAGCTCGACGCGGGCGGGGATCGCCAACTCGTGGTCCGGGAACTTCGCCAACAGCTTGTGGTAGGCGTCGATCGCCTCGGACTTCTTCTTCTGTTCCCGCAACGCCCACGCCAGTTCGTAGAGCGTCTCGGGCGTGGCGGATTTGCCGTCCGCGGCCCGGGCGAGGACCTTGGACGCCTCCTCGTGCTTCCCCAGCCGCGCCAGGGACGTCCCCCAGAGGCGCCTCGCCTGCGAGGCGTACTCGCCGAAGCGGTCCTTGCGGAAGTAGCCCTCGGCGACGTCGGCGACTTCCTTGTGTTTCTCCGCCTCGGCCAGGGCGGTCAGGCGGCGGTAGGCGGCTTCGGGAGCCAGCTTGTGCCGGGGGTGCTCGCCGGCGAGGGCGGCGAAGTAGCCGGCGGCGGCTTCGGCCCGACCGGCGTCGAGCTCCACCCACCCGGCGCGGTACAGCGCCGCGGCGTGGAGGTTGTCGGAGAGCTTCTTCTCGGCGTTCAGCAAGCGTTCCAGAGCGTTGCGGGCCTTGTCCAGTTCCTCGGCGTCGTGCATCAGGCGGGCGTACTCGATCAGCCCGCGACGCACGTGGGCGGTGAGCTCGTCGGACTTGACCAGCAGCTCGAACGTCTTCGCGGCGGCGTCCGACTTGTCCAGTTCGATCAGCGCCAGCCCCCGGTCCAGCAGCGCCTGCTTGCGGTTCCGCTTGCCGAAGGACAGGTACCGCCCGAGCGTCTCGGCGGCGGTTTCGTGCTCCCCGGCGCGGAAGCGGGCGTCGCCGAGGAAGAAGACGGCCTCGCCGAGCAGGTCGTCCTTGCGGATGTCCTTGTCCTTCGCGAGGGGTTCGAGCAGCTCGATCGTCCGCTTCCAGTCGTCGGAGAAGTAGGCGCACTGCCCGAGCCGCAGGCGGTAGCGCTTGGCCTCGGCGGCGTTCCTGCGCTTCTCGTCGCTCTCGGCGTCCTTGAGCAGCTTGGCGAAACGCCCGGCGGCCTCGTCGTACTTGTCCAGCAGGAAGAGGTTCTCCGCGGCCAGTGACTCAGCGGCCGGGATGGCGTCCTTCACCTTGTCGCACAGTTCGGCGCTGGGGGCGTACTTGTCGAGCTTGTGGAGGCAGTAGGCCTGCTCGTAGGTCGCCTGGGGGACGTACTCGCTTTTGGAGAAGTCCTTGCGGAACTGCTCGAACTCCTTCGCCGCCTGCTCCCACTGCTCCAGGTGCACCGCGGCCGAGGCGTGATCGAACGCGACGGCGTCCAGCAGCTCCTCCGGTCGCTTCTGCCGGAGCAGCCCGCCGAGGCGCTTGCGGGCGTCGTCGTACCTGCCCTGCTCGGCGTCGCAACGGGCGAGGAAGTAGCGGGCCTTGTCGGCGCGCTTCTCGTCGTGCTTGACGACCTGCTCGAAGGTCTCCCGCGCATCCTTGAACCGCCCGGCGCGGAGCTGGGCGATCCCGAGCTGAAGGCGTCCCGGAGCCGCCAGCGGCGACCCGGAATGCTCCTTCCAGAGGGCGGAAAAGGCGCTGATGGCTTTCTCGTTCTGCCCGGCGTCCAGGTAGACGCTTCCGAGCAGGTAGCGCCCGCGGTCCTGGAGGGCGGCCGGGGCGGACTTGACCATCTCCGCGAACTGCTTGGCCGCGGCATCGAGCTTCCCGAGCTTCTGGAGCGCCTGCCCGCGCAGGAGCATCGCTTCGTACTTGTAATTGCTGTTGGGGTGTTCCTTGAGCAGCCGGTCGATCGCCTCCACAGCGGGGGCGTACTTCTGCCGGGCGAAGCGGGCGAGGGCGAGAAAGTACCGCACGGCCGCGGCGCGCGGGCTCTTGGCGTGGCGTTTGAGGAACGCCTCGGCGGCGGACTCGGTCTCCGCGTAGTCGCCCTTCTGGTAGCGCACCTGCGTGATGTACATCCGGGCCAGTTCGGCGTGCTCGCTCTTGGAATGGCGGTCCAGCAGGCGGTCGAAGGCCTTGAGGGCCTCGTCGTACTGCTTCAGGAGCGTCCGGGAGTGTCCGAGCACCACCAGCGCCTCGGCGCGCTGCTCGAAGCCCTTCTGCTCCAACGCCTTCCCGACGTGCTTGATCGCCTCGGCGTAATCGGGCTCGGGCATGTAGTAGTGGCAGACGCCCAGCATGTATCTCGCGGCCGGGGCGTTCTCGTGCTTCGGGTATTCCTGGAGGAATTCCTCGTACGCCTCGGCCGCGAGCTTCAGCATCCCGCGACGGTACAGGCTGGCCGCGGCGATAAGCTTCTTCCCGGCCGGGTCGACCTTTTCAGGCTCCGAATCCGCCCGGAGCGCCGGGGCGGCGAGCAGGCACAGCGCAAGGGCGAGCAGGAGCGAGGTACGTGTTGTCGTCATCTTCATCATCGAGTCCACCGACGCCCGAAGGGCGAACAGGGAAAGAGAATTCTGGACAGGTCGGGCGGCCCGGTTCTCCCGGGCGCAAGCCTCCCGACCTGCAACTGAAACGCCGGAACCGGTCGAATGTATCGTAGCCGCCCCGAAGAGCCAGACCGCCCGCGGAGCCCGCGCGGGGCGGGGCAAGATCGCCGAAGAACCGGTTGCATTGCCCTGATGCGGCGCAGACAATGTCCGGTCCTGCCCATTGGCGGCAGACGGTCCGTATGCGTCGGAGCATGCAAGGGCGTCCCCCCCCCCGGCTGGCGGCGGCGGTGACCACCCCCACCGCGGTCGATCCGCACTCCGACGCCTGTGAAGTCCCCCCCAACGTCGCGGGAAGAAGGAAGAGCAAACAATGGCACGACGCATGGTAATGATGGACGGCTGTCAGGCCGTCGCCCACGTAGCCCACAAGGTCAACGAGGTCGTCGCGATCTATCCGATCACGCCGTCCAGCCCCATGGGCGAGCACGCCGACGAGATGAGCGCCCGCGGCGAGAAGAACCTCTGGGGCACCGTCCCGATGATCAGCGAGATGCAGTCGGAGGGCGGGGCCGCCGCGGCCGTCCACGGCGCCTTGCAGACCGGCTCGCTGACCACGACCTTCACCGCCTCCCAGGGCCTGCTGCTGATGGTCCCGACGATGTACAAGATCGCCGGGGAGCTGACGCCGACGGTTTTCCACGTTTCGGCCCGATCGCTCGCCTGCCAGGCGCTGTCGATCTTCGGCGACCACAGCGACATCAACGCCGTCCGCCAGACCGGCTTTGCCCTGCTCGCTTCGGGCTCGGTCCAGGAGGCGATGGACATGGCGCTGATCAGCACCGCCGCCTCGCTGGAATCCCGCGTTCCCTTCGTGCATTTCTTCGAGGGGTTCCGCGTCTCGCACGAGGTCTCCAAGGTCGAGGCGCTCGAGCTGGACGACATGAAGCAGATGGTCGACGACGACGCCGTGATGGCTCACCGCGACCGCGGGATGCGCCCGGAGAAGCCGATCATCCGCGGAACGAGCCAGAACCCGGACGTCTACTTCCAGGGCCGGGAGACCGTCAACCGCTACTACGAGGCGTGCCCCGGGATCGTCCAGGAGTGCATGGACCGCTTCGCCGAGCTGACCGGGCGGAGCTACCACCTCTTCGACTACATCGGCGCTCCGGACGCCGAGCGGGTCGTGGTCATCATGGGTTCCGGCGCCGAAAGCGCCCACGAGTGCCTCGAGACGCTCACCGCCAACGGCGAGAAGGTCGGGCTGCTCAAGGTCCGCCTCTACCGTCCATTCAGCGCCAGGCACTTCGTCGACGCCCTCCCGGAGACCTGCAAGTCCGTGGCGGTGCTCGACCGCACGAAGGAGCCGGGCGGCTCGGGCGAGCCGCTGTACCTCGACTGCGTCGCCGCCCTGCGGGAGCTGGGTCGCACCGACGTGACCGTCGTCGGCGGGCGCTACGGGCTCAGCTCGAAGGACTTCACCCCGGC
>CAYTQL010000226.1:0-5288 GCA_964439555.1 uncultured Planctomycetaceae bacterium
TGAGCCCGCCAGCCGCCGGTAGCGGGCGGATCGGTAGAATCGCCGGATCGCCGCGAGCCGCTTGCCGAAGTGCGGGTGCGTGCTCAGGGCGTCGCCCAGGGCGGCCGGAGCGTCCTCGGCGGCGTCGCGGGCGACGCGGCCCAGGCCGAGCCTGCGGTATTCCTCCACGCCCACGTGCGCCTTGGCCAGGGCGGAGGCGGTCTTGCGGAGGCTCCGGGACGCCAGCACGGCCGCCCGGTCGGCGGTGTGCTCGCAGCGACGGGCCCAGCCGAGCAGCACGAGCCGCGCCGCCGCCGAAAGCAGCGGGACCCGGACCCGCCCGGCGGCCCCGCTGATCACCAGCCAATTCGTATGCCCGCACTTGATGTGCGCCAGCTCGTGGGCCACCACGGCCGTCAGTTCATCGTCGTCCAGCGACTTGACCGCCCGACGGCTGAGCACCACGCTCCGCGGGCCCAGCAGCCCGAGGGCGAACGCCTCGAACCGGGCGCCGCGGACCATGAGCACCTCGGGCAATTCCATGTCCAGCCGCTCGGCCGCATGCTTCGCGCAGGCGTACAGCCGCGGCAGACGCCGCGGCGAGGCGGCGGCGCAGCGGGAGCGAAGCTTCGCCTGCTTCAACCACACGCCCCCGGCGCCGATGGCCAGGGGGATCAGGAACGCCCCGAACGTCGCCCCGGTCAGCACGGCCGCGCCGACGACCAACCCGGCGACCGAGGCGTAGAGGATCGCCTGTTCCCCCGCCACGCGGAGGTCGCGCGCCTCGATGCGAGGCCGACGCGTACGGCGACGGGTTGCAGGCAGGCGCTTCATGATGGGCCTCATCGGTTCCCCCGGCCGCTGTCGCTCGCGGCGCCCCGGCGTCCCGGCGGCTGCGGCGTCTACCCGTCGCATTTCCCCGCGAGCAGACCGTCGATGAACGCCGGGAGGGA
The DNA here is from genome assembly GCA_964439555.1 of uncultured Planctomycetaceae bacterium. Classification (GTDB taxonomy): domain Bacteria; phylum Planctomycetota; class Phycisphaerae; order SM23-33; family SM23-33; genus CAYTQL01. The sequence continues at coordinate 933 of CAYTQL010000226.1, forward strand.
CGGCTCGGCCAGGGCATCCGCGGCGGAACGGACGGCGGGCGTCGCGCCGGGCATCGCCACGCCGAGCCCCGCATTGCGGATCATCGGCAGGTCGTTGACGTCATCGCCCACCGCCACGATGCGCCCGGGCCCGATGCGGTATCCCTGGGCGATGTAGCGCAGCGCCGTCCACTTGCTCGCCCCGCGGGCAAAGGCTTCCACGACCGTTACATCATAGTTCGGCGCGTAGATCGCGTGGATGTTCAGGCGGTCGCCGAAACGCTCGATCAATTTCGCTTCCAGGACGGGCGCCTCCTCGGGGTCGACCACCGCGTTGATCCGCAGCGCCGCGTGTTCGCCCAGCTCCGCCGGCGCGCCCACGCGGCGGATGACGACGTCCATCTTCCCGAACCATCGCTCCCAGACGCGCTCGATGTCTGCGCCGTCGACGAGCAGGTAATCCAACCCGGTCCGCCAGACGTCCAGGATCACCGCCGCGGAGTATCCTTCGTCCAGCAGCGCCGCGGCGTACTCCGCGGCCAGGTCCGGGCCGACGGGCTTGTGCCAGAGCGTCCGGCCGGCGGCGGGCTCGGAGACGATCGCTCCGCCGATCAGGACCATCGGCTCGTGGGGCTCGGGCAGTTCGAGCTGCCGCCAGACGTCGATCGTCTCGACGTGGGACCGCCCCGTCGCCAGGACGATGCGCAGTCCCGCCGCGGCGGCGCGGTTGACCGCGGCGACGACCTCCCCGGTCACGCGGGAGTTCGCGTCGGCCAGCGTGCCGTCCACGTCGAGCGCCAGAAGTTGATACTGCGTGGTCATCGCTGGCCGGGGACGCCGGCTATTCCGGTTTGGGCGTGAACTTGCAGACGCAGTCGTACACCTCGCCGTCGACCTTCGCGGCGACCAGCGGGTCCTTGAGCAGTGCGAGCCGCAGCGTGTCGACGGTGAAGGGCGTCTCCCAGTTGCTCTCGACGGCCCGTCCCATGCCCTCGATGATCAGCAGATCGGTGTCCTCGGCGGCGTGGTTGAGCTCGTCGGTGACGTCGGAGAAGTCGATCAGCGGAATGTCGTTGCCGGTCGAGGCGACCTCGAACATTCCGGCTTCGAGCAGCGCGGGCATGTCGCGGTCCGCGCGGGCGAGCCGCTCGACGACCTCGATGACCTCGTCGACGGTGATGTCGTTGAGGCTGGGCTTCTCGTTGGCCGCGAGAATGATCTGCGTTCCGCCCAGCGCCAGTTCGCGGGCGAGGGGGAGCATGCCGAGGATGAAGTCCGGTCCGGCGTTGTCCACCAGCACCAGCGCGCGGGCCCAGGGGGTCGGCGGGGCGTCGTCGAGGCGGGCGGCGAAGGCGTCGAAATCGTCGACCAGCCACGGGCGCTCGCGGACCTCCTTGACGGCCTTGGTGAAGTCCGGCGAGGTCTCGCCGGTGTTCATCACCGCCGGGGAGCCGAGGTCGAAGACGTTCCCGGCGAACACCGCACGAAGCAGGTGCAGCCAGCGATCCCGTCCGCCCATCGCGTGCAGCTCGCGGACGACGTCCGGGTAGAGCTTCTCGGCGCTGGCGTTCTCGCGCGACTTGGCGTGCCCGAAGGGGTCGTGGAGCCCCTGCGAGCGCAGGACCTCCTCGCGCTTGCGGACCAGCGTGATCAGCGTGAGCTCCTCGCCGAGGGCCTTCGGATCGGCCCGCAGGGCGTCGATGACCTCCTGGAAGTCCTTGGCCGCGTGCTCGATCTGGAGCTGCACCGTGTTGCCGTACGTCTTGGCGGCATGCTTCAGCGCCTCGCGGAAGTGCGTTTCGAAGAGGTCGATCCAGTGCGCGCGGGCCTCGTCGTCGGCGATCAGATCCCAGTCGTGTGCGACGTAGTTCTCCGGCTGGGCCAAAAGACGAAAGTGACTCATACTCCTTCTACCTTGATTGCGACCATGGTGAGGTCATCCAGTCGTGTGCTCAACCCGGCGAAGCGTCTCATCTCCCAGAGAATGTGCCGGGCAATTCCTTCGGCGCCGTGTCCTTGTTCGATCGCCGCCAGCGCCGCCTGCTCCACGCGCTGCCGCCCGAAGGGCTCGTCCTTGAAATTCACCGCTTCGAAGAGCCCGTCGGTGTACAGCAGCACCACGTCCCCGGGCTGCAGCGTAAACGACTCGTGCTGGTAGTGCCCCTCGGGGAACACGCCCAGCAGCCCGCCGCCCGTGGCGAGGTGACAGGCCTGCCCGCTCCGCATCAGCAGCGGCGGCGGATGCCCGGCACATGAATACGTTAACCGCCGCGTCGTCAGGTTCAAGACCGCATAGAACATCGTAGCGAAGTTACTGGCCAAAGAATCGGCGCAGAGGTCGCGGTTCACCCGGTCGAGCACCTCGGACATCTCGTAGAGATTCACCGCATGGGCCCGCAGCGACGCCCGGATCGACGCCATCAGCAGCGAGGCGGCCACGCCCTTGCCCGCGACGTCGCAGATCGCCACGCCGAGGTTGTCCGGCGGCAGGTTGATGAAATCGAAGAAATCCCCGCTCAGCTCGTAGCTCGGAACGTAGACCGACGCGATCTGCACCCCCGGGACGGTCGGCGGCTCGGAGGGGATCATCCGCCGCTGGACCTCTCCGGCCGTGACCAGGGCGCGGCGCATCGACGCGGATCTCAGCGCCTCCTGGTACAGCCGGGCGCTGACGATCGCCGCGGCCGCCTGGGCCGCAATCGCCTGGAGCAGCGCCGTCTCGTACGGGCTGAAGACGTGGCGGCGGTCCATGTACACCCGAAGCACCCCCTCGGGGCGCCCCTGGTAGACCATCGGCGCGCACAGGGCGCTGACGATGCCCTCCTTGCGGGCTTCGTCCGGGTAGAGTACGCGGGCGTCGTTGCGTTCGTCGGCGATGTACACCGGGCGGAGCGTGCGGAGCACCTCCTGGTCGATCTCACTCTCGGAGAGCAGGATCGGGCCCTTGGCGAGGTAGTCCTGCGAGAGGTTCGCCACCGCCTTGATGACCAGCTCGTTCCGCTCCTCGTTGAGCAGGCGGATGGAGCAGCCCTTGGCGTTGAGGACGGTCAGGACGGTCCCGGCGACGACGTCGAGAACCTTGCGGATTTCGCGCTTGCCGGTGAACTCGCTCGTCAGGCGGTAGAGCGTGCTCAGCTCGTTGATGCGGTCCTGAAGGACGTCCTCGCGGGCGCAGAGCTGGGCGAGGATGTGCGCCATGAACCGCAGCAGGCGGTCGAGGGTCTCCTCGCCGTCGCCCGCGCCCGGACGCAGCGCCGCCCGGGCCGGCGCCACTCGCAACCGCCCGACGGTCCGGTCGCCCACCTGGACGGGCACGTCGGTTTCGGGCGCGCGGCTGCGATAGCGGCGCTTGGCGCGGGTGATCCGCTCCGAGGGGCTCTCCCGGAGCACCTCGCGCCAGTCGGGCACGTCCATCTGCCCGACCGAGAGCGGCCTGCCCTCGCCGGTGCATATCTGAACCGGCTGCTGCGCCACGGCGCTGAAGAGGCGCTGGAGTTGCCGCACCGCCGCCGGTTCCAGGTAATCTTCGATGCTCTTCACTACGATCCTTCACTGCCTCGGGCGCCGCCGGCGCCCTCGTCACGCTTCCGCGAGCCTGCTATAGTAGCGGTTCGGGCCCGCGGATGTCAGGGCCTTGCATCGAAACCCAGCCCGCGAAGGAGCTTGCATGTCCATCCGAGGCATACCCGACGCCCGCGCCGACGTTGCCGTCGAGCGGTTGACCCGCTTTACCATCGAAGTCCCCTCCTGGGGCTACGCCGACACCGGAACCCGGTTCGGCAAGTGGCTTCAGCCCGCGGCCGCGGTGGACCTGGCCGATAAGCTCGCCGACGCCGGCGCGACGCACGAGTACACGAAGATGACCCCCCGCGTCGCCGTCCACGTGCTCTGGGACTTCCCGGACGGGTACGACCCGGACACCGTCGCCCTCGCCGAGCGATGCGGCGTGCAGATCGGCTCGATCAACCCGAACCTCTTCCAGGACGCCTGCTACAAGCACGGGTCGATCACCAACGCCGACGCGACAACCCGCCGCCGGGCGGTCAAGCACATGCTGGGGTCCATCGAGATCGGGCGGGCGACGAAGAGCCGCACCTTGTCGCTGTGGTTCGCCGACGGATGCAACTACCCGGGCCAGGGCGACGTCCGCCTGCGCAAACGCCGCGCGGAAAAGGCCCTGCGCAAGGTCCACGACGCCCTGCCCCGCGGGATGACCATGCTCGTCGAGTACAAGCCCTTCGAGCCGGCCACCTACTTCACCGACTTCTTCGACTGGGGCAGCAGCTATATCTTCGCCAAGACCGCGGGACCGCGGGCGAAGGTGCTCGTGGACACCGGCCACCACCTGCCCGGATGCAACATCGAGCAGATCGTCGC
>CAYTQL010000227.1:0-5270 GCA_964439555.1 uncultured Planctomycetaceae bacterium
GATCATCCCGTCCTCCATGCCCTCGACGAACTGCTCCACGCTCAGCGCCCAGGGGCGCGGGATGCGGCTCATCAGCGGAGGCCCGAGCTGGTTGTACTTCTCCATCTGCCGGAAGTACGGCGGCTGATAGTGGTGCTCGGACGCCTTGAAGGCGATGAACGCCTCCCGGTCCATCTGCAAGCGGGGGTTGAACTTCCGCTCGTAGCCGAGCGTGGAGAACTCCCGCGGCGCCATGGCGGACCCGCAGACGCTGCCCGCACCGTGCGCGGGAAACAGCAGCACCTGGTCGCCGAGGGGCAGGAGCTTCCGGTGGATCGAGTCGTAGAGCAGTTCGGCGCCCCGCGCGCGGGGGTCGAGGAAGTCGGTCCGCCCGACGTCGCCGATGAACAGCACGTCGCCGGTGAACACGCCGATCGGCTCGTCGGTGCTGTACCCGGTGTCGTAGAGGGCGTAGGAGAGGCTCTCGGCGGTGTGCCCCGGCGTCTCCAGCGTCGCCACGCGCAGCGAGCCGAACTCGAAGGTTTCCCCCTCGCCGACGCTCTCGCCGTAGCTGAAGTCCAGCCCCTCGCCGTGGATGACCTGGGCCCCGGTCAGCCGGGCCAGGTCCTGCGAGCCGATGACGTAATCCTCGTTGCGGTGCGTCTCGAAGATGTGCGTGATCACCGCCTCGTGCTTCTGGGCGATCTCGACGTAGACCTCGCAGTCGCGGCGAGGGTCCACGACGGCGGCCCGGCCCTGGTGTCCGAAGATGTAGGACAGGTGGGCGAGCCCGGGCGAGTCGAGCTTCTCGAAGAACACTTTCTGTGGCATCGCGGGACCTTCCGTGACTGGAGAATAAAGACGATGCCGCGGCGCGAATGCGGCCGCGGCCGATGTTCCATGGTATGCCGCACGCGGCGAGGTCCCCAATCCAGGCGGCGACGCCGGGCTATTCGTCGAGCCCGAAGAGTCGGCGGATCGTCGCGAGGCGCGAACGTGCGCCCTCCCGGCCGGCGTCTTTGCGGAGGTTCCGGGCGACGGGATGGAGCACCTTGCGGAGCGTGCGGTGCAGGGTCCGGCGGAGAATGATCATGTCTTCCTCGGCGTCCGGGTGGGAGGCGAACTTCCCGGCGGCCTCCTCCAGCTCGTCGTCGGCGATGCGGCGCATGCGGCGGTAGAGGTCGCGGATGGTCGGGGCGGCGTCGCGGACCTGCATCGTCTCCTGGAGTTCCTCGACGTGTCGCTCCACGATCCGCTCGGCCCGGACGAACTCGTCGCGCCGCCCGCCGAGGGTCCGCTCGACGACGGCCTGGAGGTCGTCCACGTTGTACAGGAAGACGCTGTCCAGCTCGCCTGCCGCGGGGGAGACGTCCCGCGGGACGGCGATGTCCACGATCAGCAGCGGACGCCAGTTCCGCGCCTTCTGGGCGGTGCGGACCGCTTCGGCGCCGAGCACCGGCTCGTCGGCGCCGGTGGAGGTGAGCACCACGTCGGCGGCCGCGAGATGCTCCCCCAGATCTTCGAACGCGACCGGGCGCCCGCCGGCGCAGCGGGCCAGGGCCTCGGCGCGCTCGGGCGAGCGGTTGGCGATCAGCACCTGCCCGGGGTGCAGTTCGGTGAGGTGGGCGAGCATGAGCTGGTTCATCTTCCCGGCGCCGATGCTCAGGATCGTCTTGCGGGTGAGGTCCTCGAAGACCTGGCGCACCAGTTCCACCGCCACGGACGCCACGGAAACCTTCCCGCTGGCCAGGCCCGTCTCGGTGCGGACGTGCTTGGCGACGTGCAGCGCCGTCTCGACCGTGCGGTTCATCAGCGACCGCGAGGCGCCCTGTTCCAGAGCGGCGGTGAAGGCGTCCTTGAGCTGGGCGACGATCTGCCCCTCTCCGGGCACGAGGCTGTCGAGCCCGGCCGCCACGCGGAACAGGTGCCGCAGCGCTTCGGCGTCGGTGCGCTCGTAGAGGCTCGCGGCGGGCAGCGGTTCGCCGGCGAGGTCCTCGAGATGGCGGCGGAGGTTCTCCGCCCGCGGGCGCTCGTGGACGGGACGGACGGCGTAGAGCTCCGTGCGGTTGCACGTGCTCAGCAGCAGCAGTTCCGCATCCGGCCAGCGGGCCCGCAGCGCGGCGAGCTGCTCGCGGACGCCCGCGGGGTCCAGCGCCAACCGCTCCCGTACCTCGATGGGGGCGGTCCGATGATTGGCTCCACAGCAGAGAACACGCATGACGGATCAGGGAATAAGGAAGCTGCCGAGGAACACCCCCAGCAGCAGGAAGAAGACCACCAGGCTCAACGCCGCCAACTGCCGCCCGCGGAAGCGCTTCGCCCGCGCCAGCACCAGCGCCGCGCCCGCCGTCAGCCACGCCACGGACGCGGCCAGCAGCTTCGGATGCGTCTGCCACGTGCGGAACCAACCGCCGCGGGAACGCGCCACCGCCTCGACGAAGCCCGTGACGATCGCCGCGGTCAGCAGCACCCACCCGACCGGCAGCGCCGTTCGGATGAACCCCGCCAGCCGCTCCAGCGACGGCCCGCTCCGCGCCAGCAGGGCGGGGTCCCGGCGGCGGAGGCGGCGGTAGGTCCGCAGGTACCACGCCCCGGCGACCCCCGCGGCCGCGAAGCCCAGGCTCCCGGCGACCGAGAGCACCAGATGTGCTGCGTACCCCACGGTGGAGGCGAGAGGTCCGATCATGACGCCTCCTCCCGCAGCCGTTGCTCCATCCGCGCGCGGAGGGCGGGCTCTCCGCCGTCGAGGAAGGTTCTGTAGCCCGCCTCGCCGACCAGCGGGCGCAGCACGTGATGCGAGTTGAGCCCCCGAGCCTTGAGCTCGTCGCGCAGGGCTCGCAGCGCGGCCGCGAACTCGCCGATGCGCTCGGGCAGGGCGTCGGCGATGTACCGCTTGAGTTCCGCGGCCAGCGCCGGGCACGCCCCGCCGGTTCCCGCGGCCGCGACGACGTCGCCCGCCCGGACCACCGCAGGCATGTGGAAATCGCAGTCGTCCGGTTGATCGGCCGCATTGACCAGGATGCCCCGCCGCCGGGCGTCGGAGGCGATGTGCCGGTTGACCCCCGCGTGGTTCGTGCAGGCGAAGACCAGCAGCGCCCCGTCGAGCCGTTCGGCGCGGTAGGGTTCGCGGACGACCTCCAGCCGCTCGTGGGGCCCGGGCGTCTCGCTCAGTTCGGGGGCGATCAGGCGCACCTTCGCCCCGGCGTCCAGGGCGGAGCGGGCCTTGCGCAGCCCGACCGGGCCTCCCCCGACGACCACGACCTGCCGGTCGCGAAGGTCCAGCATGATCGGGAAGGCTCGCATAGCTGCATTCTCCAGGTCTGCGTAGGGAAATGCCAGGCGCGCATCTTGCCGCGGAGTCACAGAGAGCACAGAGGGTATCGCCCCGCAGTCCGGTGCGTTCTCGTCCGCCCGCTCAGCCCGGGGCGTCGAGCTTGGCGATCCGTGCCGCGTGGCGTCCGCCCTCGAAGGGCGTGGCCAGGAAAACGTCCACGATCTCCAGCGCCGCCTCGATGCTGACCATCCGCTCGCCGAGCGAGAGGACGTTCGCGTCGTTGTGGGCCCGGGCCAGCCGCCCCGAGCGGAGGTCCCAGCAGAGCCCGCAGCGGACGCCTCGGATGCGGTTGGCGGTCATCGCCTCCCCGTTGCCCGAGCCCCCGAGCACCACGCCGCGCTCGCATTCGCCGACGGCGACCGCCTTGGCGGCGGGGAAGACGAAATCCGGATAGTCGCACCGCGCGTCGCTGTGCGTGCCGAAGTCGCGCACCTCGTGCCCCGCGGGGGTGAGGTGTTCCTTGATGCGTTCCTTGTAGGCGAACCCCGCATGGTCCGAGGCCAGGGCGATCTTCATGGTTCCCGTCTCCAAAAGGGGCGGAATTGTACCGCCGGAGGCGGCGGGCGAGAAGCGCCCAGGCGCGACGAATCGGCGATCCGGCTTGACACCCGCCGCCGAGCGGGCTATAAGCTTGGGCTCGCCAACCGCAGCAAGGCTCGCTCTCTGCGCCTGCGGCGGGCCCACGAACCGTCCCGGCCGGACGACGGCGGCCGCGGCGACGACCCCTTATTCCCAAGGAGCCGGACGATGAATCAGGACGCAACCGCCGTGCTGAAAGAGAAGATGGACGACGCGAGTTTCGCCAAGCTCAGCGCCATCGAGAACGACAAACTCCACGCCTTCGTGGCCGACGCCGTGACGCTCTGCCGTCCGGACAAGGTGATGGTCTTCGACGATTCGGCGGAGGACATCGCCGCCGTTCGCCAGATGGCGATCGACAACAAGGAAGAGAGCCCCCTGGCGACCGAAGGGCACACGGTGCACTTCGACGGCTTCGTGAACGCCGAGGTGCATGACCAGGGCCGCGACCCGAAGGTCACCAAGTATCTCGTGCCCAAGGACGTGCAGTTGGGCGAGCGGCTCAACAGCATGGACCGCGACGAGGGGCTCTCCGAGGTCCGCGGGTACTTCGAGGGGCTCATGGAAGGGCGCACGATGCTGGTGCGGTTCTTCACCCTCGGGCCCACCAACTCGGTGTTCAGCATCCGCTGCGCCCAGATCACCGACAGCGCCTACGTCGCCCACAGCGAGGACATGCTCTACCGCGTCGGGTACGAGGAGTTCAAGCGGGCCGGCAACGACGGCGACTTCTTCCGCTTCCTCCACGCCACGGGCCCGGTCAACGAGCGGGGCTGCTCCAGCGACCACGAGCACAAGCGGATCTACATCGACATCGAGGAGGACATGGTCCTCTCGGTCAACACCCAGTACGCGGGCAACACCGTGGGGCTCAAGAAGCTCGCCCTGCGCCTCGCGATCCGCAAGGCCGACCGCGAAGGCTGGTTGGCCGAGCACATGTTCGTCATGGGCGTCCACGGACCGAACGACCGGGTGACCTACTTCACCGGCGCCTTCCCCTCCGGCTGCGGGAAGACCTCCACGGCGATGATTCCCGGCGAGACGATCATCGGCGACGACCTCGCCTACCTCCGCGCCATCGACGGCGAGGCGCGCGTCGTCAACATCGAGAGCGGCCTCTTCGGGATCATCCGCGACGTCAGCGCCGACGACGACCCGGTCATCTGGGACGTCATCAACCGCCCGGGCGAGGTGATCTTCGGCAATGTGCTGGTCAAGGACGGCAAGCCCTACTGGATGGGCATGGGCCAGGACCTGCCCGCCGAGGGCGAGAACTACGCCGGCCAGTGGCACGAGGGCAAGACCGACAACCTGGGCAACGAACTCAAGCCCTCGCACCCCAACGCCCGCTACACCGTCCGCCTGACGGACCTCGAAA
>CAYTQL010000228.1:0-5263 GCA_964439555.1 uncultured Planctomycetaceae bacterium
CCGGAGAGGGTGCTCACGCGGAGGTCGATCGGGCGTCCGTCCATCAGCACGTGGATGCCCCCGTCCTGGGGCAGACGCCGCTCGGCGATGTCCAGCCCCGCCATGATCTTCACGCGGGAGGAAATCGCCGGAAGCATCTTGTGCGGCGGGCGGAGCTTCTCGTAGAGACGCCCGTCCACGCGGTAGCGGACGCGGAGGGCGGACTCATCCGGCTCGATGTGGATATCCGAGGCCCCCTCGCGCACGGCGTTGTAGATCAGGTAGTTGACCAGCTTGATCACGGGCGACCCGGACGCGGCGGCCTCGAGGTCGGTGATATCCTCGATCTCCTCCTCCACCAGCGAAAGCTCGCCCGCCTCGGACTCGTCGAAGATCTCGTCGATCACGAACACGTTGGCGCTGGGCAGGTGGGATTCCAGCGTCGCCTGGATGTCCTTGGCGGTCGCGCAGACCGGGAGGACCTCGCAGTCGGTGATCCGCTCGACCTCTTCGAGCAGGAAGACGTTGGACGGCTCGGAGACCGCGAGGGTGAGCTGCCGGCGGACCTTGAACAGCGGAAGGACGGTGTGGCGCTCGAGGAAGTCGCGGGGCAGTTCCTCGATGACCTTCGCGTCGGTGATCCGCGGGCTGATCCGCGCGAAGGGCAGGTTGTAGCCCCGCGCCAAGGCCTGCATGATCTGGTCTTCGGTGCAGATCTTGACCTTCTGAAGGACCTCGCCGAGCAGGAGGTTGCCCCCGTTGGACCGCTGGTAGGCCAGGGCCTCGGCCAGTTGTTCCTCCGTGATGGCGCCCTGCTCGATGAGCAGTTGCCCCAGTTGGAGGCGCTTGTTGACGTGTTCGGAAATCATCCGTCCCTCTCTTGTGTCGCGGGGCGTCTCAGGCCTGGATGGCCTTGATCGCCTCCGATACGTCGTCGAAAATCTCGAAAGTCCCCTCCAGGCGGGTGATCTCGAGGATCTTGCGGATGTTCTCATCCGGCTTGATGAGCTTGACCTGACCCAGCCGATCCAGCAGGCGGTCCTGGAGGTCCAGGAGGTACTCGATCGCCAGGGAATCCATGAAGGGCGTCTGCTCGACGTTCAGCAGCACGTCGACGACCTCCTCGGATTCCAGGTGATGATCGACATCCTTGCGCACCGTCGGAAGGGAGTCCTCGCTCAGCTCGCCCTTGAGGTACAGGATTACGCTGTGTCCGTAGCTTTCGGCGGGAATCGTCATGTCGTCTCCTCCCCCGCAATCCGGCGCTGGGTGGCGTCGCCGTTTTCCTTTAGGAACCCGGCCAAATCGAGCGACAGGAAGGCCTCGACCAGCCCGGGGTCGAACTGCGTGCCGGCGTTGGTGCGGATCTCCTCGATGACCACCTCCAGCGGCAGGGCCTTTCGGTAGGTCCGGTCGGAGGTCATCGCGTCGAAGCAATCGGCGATGCAGACGATCCGCGCGGCCAGGGACAGTTCGTCGCCGGAGAGCCCGTTGGGGTAGCCCCGCCCGTCGATCCGCTCGTGGTGGTAGAGGATTCCGTCGACCACGTCCTGGAGCTGGCGGATGCCGCCGAGAATCTTCGAGCCGACCACCGGGTGGCGCTTGATGTCGGCGAATTCGTCGTCGGTGAGGCGCCCGTCCTTGCAGAGAGTGCTTTCGGCGACGCCGATCTTCCCGACGTCGTGGAGCAGCCCGGAGAGGTAGATCCGCTCGACGCGCTCGGGCGGGAGCCCGGCCTCCTCGGCCAGAAACCGCGAGAGCATCGCCACCCGCCGGGAATGCCCGCAGGTGTAGGGGTCCTTGGCGTCGATGGAGCTGGTCAGGGCGTGCAACACGCCCATGAGCAGGTCCTGGATGTCCTCGTACAATCGCCGGTTGGCCAGGAAGATCGACACCTGCTTGCTGATGGACCCGAGCAGCTTGAGGTCCACGCTGTCGAACTCGTCATCGACCTTGTTCAGGGCGATGAGCACCCCCATGGTCTCGCCCCCGCTGCGCAGCGGTGCGGCGAGGTAGTTCCGCAGCGCCCCGTCGAAGGGGCACTGCTCTCGCTCGAAGCGGTTTTCCACCAGCGGGCGTCCGTCATGGGCGGCGAGGCGCTCGGCGATCTCCGCGTCCGCCAGGCGGCGGACCTGCTCGCCTTCAAGCGAATCCCCGGACAGGACGACCAGGTCGGCGGCGCCCTCCTCCGGCGGATAGGCGTAGACGACGCTGGCGGTCGTTTCCACGTTGATGACCTCGCGGAGCTCGTCGCAGACGCCGCGGATGAAGCTCTCGGCCTTCTGGGCGACGCCCATCGAGCCGCTGATGGCGTAGAGCAGGCTCAGCTCCTCGTAGGTCGTCGAGAGGTTGTGCGAGAGGGTGGCGATCTCCTGTTCGCTGGTCCGCCGGGACTGGGCCCCCTCCAGCAGCCACTCGGCGACGTTGGCGAGATCCTCGACCTCGGCCCGCCCGTGGCGGCATTGCTGCCGGGCCGGGCCCTCGGCCGCCCGGCGATCGAGCCGGTGCGCATCGCAGAAACGGGCGAAGGCCTCCTCGTCCAGCAGTTCCAGGGGCGGGTAGCAGGCGACCACCGTTCCCAGCACCCGCCGGCGCTGCATCAGCGGCAGTCCGATGGCGCAGCATCCGCATCCGCTGCGCTGCACCGCGCGGCGCCCCTCGCGGGCGACCTCGGCGGCGAGGGAGTCGCAGCAGCCGCAGTCGCCGGAGGCCCGCAGCTCGCAGAAGGGCCCGCCCACGCCGCGATCGACCACGCAGGCGTCCGCGTCGTAGACCGTCAGGCAGAGCCCGAGCGTCGCCAGCCGGTCGCGGAATTCCTCCAGCGCCGGACCGAGGCGTTCGGTCAGTCGGGATGTCCGGGAACGAATTGAAGTCATGTACTTAGTCCATTGCAGCAGAAGACGGGGTTTCGTGAAGCAGCTCGTTGACCTTCCCCAGCACCTCGCGGGGGGAGAAGGGTTTGGCGAGCACCGCCTGGATGCCCGCGCTGTTCATCTCTTCCGATTCGATGTCGAACCCGCGGGCGGTGAGCATCAGCGCGGGGATGTCGCGGGTGCTTTCGTCTTCCCGCAACTCCATGCACAGCTCGAGCCCGCTGAGGTAGGGCATCTGGTAATCGGTGATCAACAGGTCCGGGTGCTCGGCGCGACAGAGGTCGAGGGCTTCCTCCCCGTCCACCGCGGTGAGCACCTCGAAGCCCGCATTGCGCAGCTTCATGGACACGATGTGCAGAATGTGGGCTTCATCGTCGGCAACCAGGATCGTTCTCACAGCGCACCTCTCATTGGGATTCCTCACTGGAGCAGCGGCAGTTCGAACGTGAACGTGCTGCCCTTGCCTTCCTCGCTTGTGACCGAGAGCCGCCCGTCGTGGACGGTCTCGATGATGTGCTTGACCAGCGTCAGCCCCAGCCCCGTGCCCTTGGCGAGCTTGTTGTTGTTCCGGACGCGGTAGAACTTGTCGAACACGTGCGGCAGGTCCGTGGTGGGGATGCCCGCCCCCGTGTCGGCGACCGAGCAGATCGCCACCCCGCGGCGCTCGTCCACGGTCACCTCCACGCCGATGGCCCCCTCCGGGGGCGTGTACTTGATCGCATTGGAGACCAGGTTGAGCACCGACTGGTAGATCATGTCCTTGTCGGCCTCGACCTGGTAGTACACCGGCGCGAGCTGGTCGCTCAGCGTGATCTGCTTGGCCTTGGCCTGCGGGGCGGCCACGTCCAGCGCCTGCCTGACCACCGCCGTGAGGCTCATCGGCTCACGGACCACCTTCACCACGCCCGACTCGATCCGCGAGATATTCAGGATGTTCTCGATCAGCCGGTGCAGGCGGTCCGTCTCGGCCGAGATGATCTCGTAGAACTCGCCCTGGGTCTCCGGGTCGTTCGCCTCACCGTCGATGAGCATCTCGACGTACGCCTTGATCGACGCCAGCGGCGTCTTGAGCTCGTGCGAGACATTCGAGACGAAGTCGGTCTTCATCCGCGAGATTTCCTTCTCGCGGGTGATGTCGTGCAGCACGGCCACGACGCCGGAGACCTCGTCGGAGGGCGTGACCACGCAACTGAGGGTGATGCTGAAGGTCTTGGAGGCCCCCTTCTGGTCGATCGTGTGCTCCACGACCTTGCGGGTCCAACTCCGCCCGTGGGATCGCGTCTCGCGAATCAGCCGCACCAGCGTTCCGTCGGAGATGATCCGGTCCACGTTCTTCCGCAGCGAGGAGCCGAGCTTGAAGCCCAGAAGCTTCTCGGCCTCCTCGTTGGCGAGGATCAGCTCATCGAAGCGGTTCGTGACGACTACGGCGTCGGAAATCGAGAAGATGATCGCCTCGGTGTGGTGCTTCTCCGCGGCGGCGATGCGGCTTTGAATCTGGAGCTCGCGGTTCTCGCTCTGGAGGCGGTCGGTCTGCTGCTTGACCGTCGAGAGCAGTTCGTTGAGCGGGCGGGTGACCTGGATGAGGTCCTCCCCGCCGTGGGTCATCACCAGCCCGAGCTGCCCGCTGCGGCGCATATTCTCGAGCTGCTCGCCGACGCTGCGGACCGTGCGGTTGACCGAGCGCCAGAACAACACCAGCACGCCGGTGAGCACCGCGATGAGCCCGAGGACGACGATGTTGAGCCCCCCGGTCCCGACCGGGGCCTCGCGCGCCACCGTGGTGGCGTAGTACGCCGCGCTGGCGCCGAGGGACACCAAGGCGACACTCGCCAGTCCCAGTCGTCTTACCGTCGTCACAATGGCTCCTTTCAGTCCGCCGAACGTCTACCCGTCCGAGATCCCGCCGGAATTCGCACGGAGCAGGGCCCGGGCCAGGCGGTTGTCCGGGTCGATCCGCAGCGCCTGCTGGTAGCACCGCCGGGCCTGGGGCTCGTCCCCGTCAGCCGCGTGGGCCCGCCCCAGCACGCACAGCAGCAGCGCGTTGTTCGGGTGCACCCGCATGGTCCGTCGGACGAGGCGGATGGCCTGGTCGGCCTGGTCGGACTCGATCAACGCCGCGGTCAGCACGATCGTGGCGTCCAGGTGCCCGGGGTCCAGCTCCAGCGCCTGGCGCGACGAGAGCACCGCCCGCGCCGGGTCCTTCAACGCCAGCGCCGCCTTGGCCAGCGAGCACCAGGCCTCGGCGTCGTCCGGGTCGATCTTCGTCGCCCGCCGGTACGCGCTGCGGGCCCGCAGAGGACGATCGGAGAGCATGTAGCAGTCGCCGAGCATCCGCTGGACCCACCGCGGCATCTCGAAGCCCTCGATCTCCCCGAGATGCGAAAGGTTCCGGGCGGCCGCGTCATACTTGC
>CAYTQL010000229.1:0-5250 GCA_964439555.1 uncultured Planctomycetaceae bacterium
GGCAGCGTTACGGGCTGGAGGTGGTGGGCCTCGACATCACCCCTTACAATGCCCGCCGCGCAACGCAAAACGCCCAAGAAAAAAAGGTGTGGCCTACGGTGCAGTTTGGAATGGGCAACGCCCATATTTTGCCGCTGGCCGATCAATCTTTTTCATTGGCCTGGTCCATCGAATCGCCCGCCCATTTCGCCGACAAACCGGTCTTTCTCCAGGAAATTGCCCGCATCTTAAAACCCGGCGGGGCGTTCACCTTTGCCGATTTGTTGATGGTTGAGCCGGTGGTCACCGCGTCGGCGGAGAACCGGCGCATTTACGATGAATTTTTGCGGGTGTGGGATGTTCCCTACCTGGAAACCTTTGACAGCTACAAACAAGCCCCCACCGCGCGGCATTCACGCTGGACGCGTCGCCCGAGAACCCGTGGGTCTACGGGCACACCAGCGCCGATGTGAAGCGTCTCAGCGAGCGCGTGCACGATCTCGCGGCCGCTCACCCGCGGGGCGCCGAGGCGCTGGTGACGGTCTTCGCCGACCCCTTCGACGCCTGGCCGCTGCCGTGGTACCTCCGCGACATGCCGCGCGTGGGCTACTACACCGAGCAGCGCCCGCCGGAGCGGTTCGGGTCCATCACCGTTACCTCCGACGACTACGCCGACCGTTACTACGACGCCCTGATCCGACCGACGCACTACCCGTACACCTCGCCGCGCGAACCGGCGTCCTTCGAACTGCGCCCGCGGATCTACCTGCGGCTCTTCGCGGCCGACGCGCTCTGGCGGCGCTACCTGGAGCGGCGTCGCGCCGCCGAGGCGCCGTGACCGACGCCCCCTTCAACCCGCCGCGCGAACCGCTCCCGGACGGGGGGCTGCTGCGCTTCGAGCACGAGGCGATGCACACGACCTTCGCGGCGGTCCTGGTCTGCGACGAGCCGGACTACGCCGCCGGCGCCGCCCAGGCCGCCTGGGACGAGGTGGACCGCCTGGAGCTGGAGCTCTCGCGGTTCAACGAAGCATCGGACGTCTTCCAGCTTTCCCTTCTCCCGGTCGGGAGGGAATTGCGGGTCTCGCTGGATGTATTCGAGTGCCTGCGGATCGCCCGGCGGGTGTGGGAACAGACGGGCGGGGCGTTCGACCCGACCCTCGGGCGGATGGACCAGTTGGGGCTCGACGAGCGGACCCTGGGCTTGACCGCGGCGACGCGGGGGATCGAGTTGGACCTCGGCGGGATCGCGAAGGGCTACGCGGCCGACCGGGTCGGCGAGCTGCTGCGGGAGTGGTCGCTGGGCGATGCACTGGTGGAGGCGGGCGCCAGCAGCGTCCTGGCGCTGGGCGCGCCGCCGGGGATGAGTCGCTGGCCGCTGCCGATCGCCGACCCGCTGAGCCCGACCCGCCCGCTGGGCTACGTGCACCTCTCCGGCGCGGCGCTGGGCGTCTCGGGCACGCAGCAGCAGGGCGCGCACGTGATCGACCCCCGCACCGGGCGGGCGGGCGAAAGCCGCCCCGCCGCCTGCGCCCTCGCCGACGCCGCCGCCGAGGCCGACGCCCTGGCCACCGCCTTCATGACGATGGACGCCGCGCAGATCGAAACCCTCTGCACACAACGCCCCGACCTCGGCGCGATCCTGGCGGACCTCGCCGACGACGGGTTGATCGTCCGCCGATTCGGTGATACCCGGTAAGAGCACGAAACCCGGGACGCGCCGGCGGACCGGGCGACGGGAATGATCCGGAAGGGGAAGAAGACCTCCCGGCTCGGCCCGGAAGAAGGGAAACGCCCCGGCCGGGCCGCTGTATCTCCCGGACCACGGGCGCCCGGTTTCCTCAGGTCGCGATCTGGCGCCAGGCGCTGTTGAGGTCTTCGAGCAGGTCGATGACCTCCTCGATCATCTTCGCGGAGCGTTTGACGTTGGCCTCGGTGAGGCGCTTGCCCATGAAGTAGTAGAGGTTGCGGAGGTTCTGGGCGATCTCCCCGCCGACTTCCATGTCGAGGGTGACGTTGAGTTCCTCGATGATGTCGATCGCGCGGTTGATCAGCCGTCCCTTCTCGACGTAGTCCTCGCGTTCGAGGGCTTCGACGGCCTGGCGGAGGAACTTGATCGCTCCGTCGTAGAGCATGACGACCAGGCGTCCCTTGTTCTCGGTGGCGACGGCGTTCTGCTTGTAGGCGCTGATTCCGTTCATGGTGGGCTACCTCGTGTGTTACTGGCTCTGCTGACCCGAGCCGCCGCTGCTGCTCGAGAGGGAGGAAATCATGCTTTCGAACGCTCCGCGGTAGGAGTCCATCTGCGCCAGCGTGGCTTCCAGGCGGGCGTACTTCGCCCGGATGCGCTCTTCGTGCGCCTCCAGGCGCTCGGTCTTGAGTTCGATCCGCCGCCCCAGGTCGTCCATCGCGTTGGTGTAGCTCTGGCGCTTCAGTGCGAGCGTCCCGTCGGCGAGGTTCTGCATCTGCTCGATTTTGCGCTCCAGGTTGCCCGCGAAGCCGCGCTTCACCTTCACCGTCGCGTTTTCGGTGTACGCGGTCCCCGCCTGGGCGGCGTCGGCGATCGCCATAAGCTGCATCCACTGCTCGGGGCCCTCGGTCCCGCCGGTGAGCGTGGTCCCGGAGACGCTCATCGCCCGCCAGGCGTCGTCGCCCTCCTCGGCGAGCTTGATCATCGCGCCGGTAACCTCCCCGGCCGCGTCGAACTGGATGCTCACGTCGTAGGCGCCGGACTCCGTCTCGGCGTGGGCGCTGTCGAACTGGACCTGCTCGCTGTCGGTGACGCCCTTGGCGAGCGTGCCGATCAGGTCGAGCGTGGCGTAGTAGTCCTCGCTCAGGGCGTCGTCGAGGGCGGTGGAGTCCAGCGAGAGCTTCCCGTACCGGTCGATCTCCAGCCCGATCTGAGCGGCCATGGAGTAAGCGTCGCTGTCGGCGTCGAAGCCCGGGACCGTCACGGTCAGCTCGCGGCGAATCTCCTGGAGCATGGTGGTCCAGGACCCGTCGCCCAGGAGCACCCCGGACGTTTCGGTCTCGGGGTCGTACCCGGCATGCAGGTCGATCTTGTCGACCAGGCTGTTGTAGGTGTCCACGAGGCTCTGGAGGTTGGTCTTGATGTCGCCGGTCTTCCGCGTGGCGGTGACGGTGACCGAGCCGACGTCCTTGAGCGTCATCGACAGCCCGGGAATCGCGTCGGTGACGAGGTTGGACGAGGAGGTCATCCAGTCCGGATCGGCCGGGTAGCCGTCCACGCGGAAGCGGGCGTCCTGGGCGGTCTGGGTGACGGTCCACTCGGCGCCGCCGAAGTCCGCCAGCGTGGTCTCCGCCTCGACGGTGATTGCGTGATCGACGCCGGTCTCCCGCCCGGCGAGAACCAGGTGGTACTCGTGATCGGCGTCCACCTCGTGCCGCAGGACGCTCGCCCGGACGCCGGGGTTGCCCGCGTCGTTGTTGATCAGGTCCACCAACCCGTCGAGCGTGGTCGATTCGTTGGTGGTGACCGTCCGCGTCTCGCCGTTGTAGCTGTAGACGAACGTGCCCGCCCCGAGCAGCGTCTCCCCGCCGTCGGAACCGTCCACGACCTGCGTGAAGTCCTCCGCGGCGTCCAGCAGGCTCACGGAGTCCTCGTCGGTGATCGTCAGCGCCTTGCCCTCGCCGGGGTTCTGCGCCTGGAGACGGAGCTTGTAGGACTCGCCGTCCAGCGCCGCCTCGGCCGCGGTGTAGCCTGCGGCGGTGTTGATCTCGCCGACGAGCTGGTTCAGCGTGATGCCCGTGTCGCTGTAGCCCGAGAGGTCCACCGACACCTGCGCCTCGTCGCCGAACTGGAAGACGAACTTGTAATCGGCGCCGGTGGCGTCGCTGATGCCCGCGTCCGCGATGTAGAGGTCGTCGGCGGCGGCGACGCCCGCGAGGTTCTGCCACGTCTCCGTCGGGCTCACCCCGGCGTGGACGCGGCTCTCGGGAGTCGCAAGGCGGTCGATGTCCACCGTGTGGAGCCCCTCGCTGGGCGTCCCGGTCTTCGAGACGGTCATCACCGAGCTGTCGGAAGTGCCCAGGGTCATCGCCCGGAGCTTGGAGGGGTCGGCGATCTGCTCGGCGGCGTACTTGACGTTGGAGAGGCTGGTCCCGATCGCGTCGAGCGCGTCCACCTTCTCCTGGTAGGTGCTCTTCTGCTGCTCCATGCGGCTGACCGGTCGGACCAGGGCCGAAAGCTCGGCCTGGACGAGGGCCTCGGTATCCATCCCCGAGAAGATGCTCGAAAGTGCCAGGTCCGCCATCAGATCGCTCCGTTTGAAGACTACGTTTCGCTTCGATCTTATTGTCGTGGGCGAACCGCCGGACTTGAGTAATCCCGCGGGGCGAGGGGGAAAAACTTCCCCGACGCCACCCAGCCCACCACGAACGGAACGACTGGGGGCGCGAGGACGGAGCGACCCAACGCACCGCGTTCGGGTGATGGTGGACGGTCCCCTGCGCAAAAACAGAACCCGCACGAGCGGGAGAGCTCGGACGGGTCATGGGTGCGGTCCGGCGATCAGGACGCCGCCCGGGACGAGGCCCGGGCGGCGATCCTGCGTTCGGCGATGCGACTCAGCCCAGAAGCTTCAGGGCCATCTGCGGCATCTGGTTCGCCTGACCCAGCATGCTGATGCCCGCCTGGGCGAGGACCTGGTTCCGCGTGAACTGGGCCATCTCGGTCGCCACGTCCACGTCGCTGACGCGGGACTCGGCAGCCTGGAGGTTCTCGGCCTGGATGTCGATGACCGAGGCGGCCGACTCGAGCCGGTTCATCATGTAGCCGAGGTGGGCACGGAAGGTGTCCTTCTCGGAGATCGCGGCGTCCAGCAGGGAGATCGCCTCTTCGGCGTTGGTCTGCGTGTCGATCTGGGCGGCATCGGCGCTCTCGGGCTTGATGAGCGAAGCTGCCCCGGTGGCCACGGCTCCCCCGAGAAATGATCGACGGGAATGTTCAGTCATGCGGATAGTCCTCCTTTTTTCGGTTGTCGTGTATGATAGGAATAGTACATAAGACGTGGGGGCAATGCAAGTTGAAATGCAATCCGGCAATTCCCATTTTTTCACACAGATGTGCTTCGGTGGTTTTTCAGTTGCTGAACCTGGATTCGCATGATTACAGAACAGACGGGATCATCATCGTGGTTCATCCTGTAATCCCAACAATCCCGGCTCAGACGATGACTTGCAATAATCATACAGCCAATCAGTAGTGTCCGGTTAACTTAGAAAACAATATGGGCAAGCTCCATATTCTGTA
>CAYTQL010000230.1:0-5223 GCA_964439555.1 uncultured Planctomycetaceae bacterium
CTGGGCGTGGTGTACCTGCTCTGTCGCGTGGCGCGGCTGCGTCCGAGCCGCTCGGCGGCGGTGGTGCTGGCGGTGCTCGGGGCGTATCTGCTGGTCGCGACGCCGCGTCCGCCGCTGCTGCGCAGCGCCGTGATGGCCGGGGCGATCTGTCTCGGCGTGCTGCTGGGACGCCGGGCGAGCACGCTCAACTGCCTCGCCCTGGCGTGCCTCGTGCTCCTCGCGGCGGACCCGCTGCAATTGTTCGGCGCGGGGTTCCAACTGAGCTTCGCGATCGTCGCGGGACTGATCGTGCTGCACCGCCCGGTGCGCGACCTGCTGTTCGGACGATGGATTCGCCGCCGGGGGCTGATGGTGTTCCGGAATTCCCAGCGTTTCCGCCGGTGGTTGTACTACTCGGCGGGCAACGCGGCGATGGACGCGGTGACAATGTCGCTGGTGGCGTACGCCGTCGCGGCGCCGTTGGTGGCGCGGCACTTCGGGCTCTTCAGCCCGTACGCGCCGCTGCTGAGCCTGCTGCTGTTTCCGCTGGTGGTGGCGGTGCTGGTGCCCGGGTACCTCTCGATCGGGCTGGTGGCGTTGACGCCGAACCTCGCCGACCGCCTGGCCGAATTGGCCGCCTGGGCGGGGCGGGCGCTTGCCGGCGTCGTCGAATGGACGGAGCATCTGCCGCTGGTGGCAGTGGAACTCCCCCGATGGGCGGCTGGTGGGTCCTGGCGTGCCTCGGAGCCGTCTGCCTGCTGGCGTGTCTGCGGCGGACGCGGTTCGAGCGGGCCGTCACGGCCGGGGCGGTGGTGCTGCTGCCGGCGGGGACTTTCCTGACCCAGCGCCCCGCCGCGGCGCCCGACGCGGCCGAGTTGCACCTCCTGGCGGTCGGACGGGCCCAATGTGCGGTCTTGCGGACGCCCTCCGGGCGGACGCTGCTGCTCGACGCCGGAACGCAGACCGGCGAGGAGGTCCACCGAACGCTGATCCCCGCGCTGCACGCCCTGCGCCTGCCGATGCCGCGCGAAGCGATCGTCTCCCACGCGAACACCGACCACTACAACCTGCTGGACGGCTACATCCGCCACCGCGGGCTGGAGCTGATGCGGACCAACCAACGCTTCGGGCTCGACGACCCCGTCGAGGCCCCGAACCCGCCGGCGCTGCTGAATACGCTGCGCGCCCATGCCGGCCGGCTTGAGCGAATGGCCCGCGGGGATGAACTGACGCTCGATGATCGCACTCATCTGCGCGTGCTCTGGCCGCCTGCGCCGCTGCCCGAGCCCCTGGAGCCCAACGACCGCTCGCTCGTGCTGCGGATCGAGTGCGACGGGCTGACGCTCCTGGCGCCCGGCGACGCCGACGATTTCGCCCAAAACGCCCTGCTGGAAGACCCCGCACAGCTCGCCGCCGACGTGCTGATCCTGCCCCACCACGGCGGATGGGAGCGCACGCTGCCGGAGTTCGTCGCGGCCGTGGACCCGCAGATCGTGCTGGTCTCCTGCCACCGCCCGCCGCGACCGCCGATCTCCGCGCCCGCCGAGGCGGCGGCGTTCTACCGCGAGCTGTTCCGCACGCGCAAGGTCTACATGACCAGCCGGGCCGGGTACATCCGCTGCACCTTCGGACGGGGGAGGGTCAACGTCCAGGGCACACAGTAGCCGCGCGCCCCGGCGCCGTGTGCGAGTTTCCAGCGACGGCAGGAGCAGTCGAACGCAGCACGGGATTGCGGGAAAAGCCGCGGTTGCCGCTTCTCGGCGGGCCCGGTAGAATCCCCGATCTTCCTGTTTCTGTAAGGACCGGAGCCCCATGAGCCGTTACTGCATCGGAATCGACCTCGGCGGCACGTTCATCAAGTTCGGGCTGCTCGACGAGAACCGCTCGCCTTCGCAGATCACGCAGACGCCCACCCCCGCCGACCGCGGCGGCGACGGGATCGTCGAGGCGATGGCCGACGGCGTCGCGGAGCTGCTTGAAACGTGCGGGGTCGGGCGCGGGGAGGTCCGCGGGGTCGGCATCGGCGCGCCGGGGCCCCTGAGCATGAGCGCCGGGATCATCCACGCCATGCCCAACATCCCGGGGATGGACGGATACCCGTTGCGGGACAACGTCTCCGAGGCCCTTTCCCTGCCGGCCGCCCTCGAAAATGACGCCAACGCCGCCGCCCTGGGCGAGTTCACCTCCGGCGCCGGCGCCGAAGCGGAGATCCTCGTACTCTTGACCCTGGGAACCGGGGTCGGCGGCGGCATCGTCATTCGCGGGCAGGTACTCCGCGGAGCCCACGAGATCGGCGCCGAACTGGGGCACCTGATCATCGAACCGGGCGGCGAGCGGTGCAACTGCGGGCAGCGCGGGTGCCTGGAGCGGTACTGCTCGGCAATGTTTCTCGGCAAGGTAGCCGAATCGGCCGTGCGCAAGTCCGACGCGGAAACCACCCTGCGGGAGGTCCTGAAGCAGAAGGGACGCCTCGACGCCCGGGACGTCAACGACGCCCGGCGCGCCGGCGACGCCCTGGCCGGACAGCTCTGGGACGACGGCGCGCGCCGCCTGGCGACCGGGTGCGTGAGCATCGCCCGCATCTTCGATCCGGACGTCATCTGCCTCGCCGGGGGGATGACCAAGGCGGGCGATGAACTGCTCGACCCGCTTCGCAGCCACTTCCGCGCAATGCACTGGACGATGACCGACATCAAGACCGACATCGTCCTCAGCGCCCTGGGCAACGATGCCGGCGCGATCGGCGCCGCGGCCGTGGCGTGGCAGACCTTCGGGGACTGAGCCGGACGCGGCGTTTCTACGCGCGTCGTTCCGCGATGAGCCTCGCCAGGGCCTGGAGGTCGTCCACCGGGTCGGTCTCGTCGGTGATCTCGACGCCCAGGAGCGTCTCGACGGTGTCCTCGAGGGTGACCACGCCTTCGACGCCGCCGAACTCGTCGACCACCAGCAGCATCTGCTCGCCGTGGAGGAGCATCTGGCGCATCGCGTCGCGGACGGTCGCCAGCTCCGGCACGGCCGTCATGTCCCGGCGCAGCTTGCTCAGCGGCGTTTCGGGGCGGCCTTGGACGTGCTCGTGGTAGACCTCCGCCCGGGCGACGTACCCGGTGATCCGGTCCGCCTCGCCTCCGTGAACGGGAATGCGGCTGAAGGGCAATTCCTCGTGCTCGGCGAGCACCTCAGCCACGGTCAGGCCCTCCTCGAGCGTGAACAGCACCGTCCGCGGGGTGAGGATCTGCGAAAGCTGGATGCGGTGCAGCGCCAGAAGGTTCGCGGCGATCCGGTGCTCGTCCCGGCTGAGCTCGCCGCTCTCGTGACCCATCGTCAGGGCGGCGAGCACCTCGCCGCGTTCGACCGCCGAACGCTGGCGCTGGCGGCCGACGACCCGGCTGACGCCTTCCATCGCGACGGTCAACGGCCAGGTCAGGAGCATCATCCATCGGGTGGCGATCACGGTGAAATGCGCCAGTCCGCGGGCGTGGACGGCGCCGAGGGTCTTGGGGATGATTTCGCTGAGCACGAGGATCAACAGGGTCATCATCGCGCTGGCCAGGCCCACCGCCCAGCTTCCCCACACCTTGGCGGCCGAGGAGCCGACCCCCGCAGCGCCGACCGTGTGAGCGATGGTGTTCAGCGAGAGGATCGCCGAGAGCGGAAGGTCGGGGTTGCGCTTCATGTCCCGCAAGCGGGCCCCGTACGCCCTCCCCCCGGCCGCGAGCATCTCGGTGTAGCTCATCGGCACGCTGAGCAGCGCCGCCTCCAGCAGCGAGCAGAGAAACGAGACGCCCAACGCCAGCAGTCCGTACAGCAGCAGCGCGGTCACAGGTTCAGTGCCTCCACGAAAGTCGCGAACAGTCTACGAGCCCGAGCGGGCAGACGGCAACCGCGGCCCGTCAACCGGGACCACCGCATTGTCCCGTGAGCTGAACGTCTGGCCCGTGGCTTGCCGCCGGGCGACCGCCACGGTCGGAACAGCCGCGGGAGGCACGGGGCCCGACGCCCGCGCCGCGACAACGCGATTGCGCTCTCTCTTAGCCCCCCAGCCGCCTGCGCGCTTCGCGGGAGAGGGGGCTCTCGGGGTACTTTTCGGCCAGGCGTCGCAGCGCCTTGCGGGCCCGGTCGGGCTGCCTGAGCTTCTCGTGCGCCTCGGCCGCCATCAGCAGAAGCCGCGGGGCGTAGGTGGACTCCGGGTTCACGTTCACCAGCACCCACGCCGCCCGGGCCGCCTCGGCGTGCTCGTCCCGCGCCAGCGCCAGCTTGACGCGCATCCGCGTGGAGTAGCCCACCAACCGGTCGGACGGGAAGCGCCGGACCCATTCTTCGAGCACCTCGGCCGCCTCGGCGAACTCCCCGCGACGGATGTACGCTTCGGTCCGCCGGGCGAAGTCGCCCCGCAGGAACGCCGCACGCTTGAGGTCCTTGGCGTCCACGCCGGCTTCCTCGTAGGCGGCCTCGGCCTTGTCGTAATGCCCCATCGCCCGGTACACGTCGCCGACGCCGATCTTCGCCTCGCGGATCGGCGGCGCGGTGGTCAGCGCCGCGTACTCCTTCAGCGTCCTGCGGAACAGGTTCATCGCGGACTTCGGGTCGCCCTGTTCCTCCAGCGCCGTCTGACCGGCCGCGACGGTCAACTCCGCCTTGCGGTCCGGCGCGGTGAGCATTGCGGCGGCCTTGAGCAGCGCCTTGACCGCCGCTTCGGCGCGGTCGCGGGCGACCAGCGCCTCGGCGATGATCTTCGCGACCTCGGCGCCGTCGAGCTTCGTCGGCGTGCGGCGCGGCAGCTTGTCGTGACGCAGGAAGGCCGCCCCGGCCCGGATGACGTCGTCCGGGCGCCCGGCGCGGTCCATCAACAGCACGGCCTCCCCGGCCGCGACGACCGGAAGCGCCTCCATGTCGTACCCGGAGACGACCTGGGCGTACTTCCGGACCGACTCGACCTTGTTCTCGATGACCCGGTCCCACGGGCGGGAGACGTAGAGGCGGTTGGTCCGCGTCAGTTCGCCGCGCATGGTCTTGGCCGAGCAGGTGACCTCCACGAGCCCGGGCGTCAGGTAGACGTGCTGGACCTGTGCGCCGGTGGCGGTCTGCCCGTCGCCGAAGTCCCATCGCCACTTGAGCTTGCGCGGGCGGTCCGCGCTGGCGGCGGCCTGGAAGAGGTACCGCTGGTAGTAGCGGTTCGCCATGAACGCCTCCCCCGCGTGCTTGTAGAGGAAGTCGATTTCCACCGTCACGCCGTAGCGTTCGAGG
>CAYTQL010000231.1:0-5213 GCA_964439555.1 uncultured Planctomycetaceae bacterium
AACAGGTGAACCTCGCCCAGAACATGCGCTTCGGAGACATTCGCCGCCGCCTGCACGAGCGCCTGGCCGCGTGGATCGAATCCACCGACGACGACTTCGACCTGCCGACGCTCCCGGAGAGGTCCTGACCAAAGCGGTCGCTGAAAACCCGTGGACGCAACGCACCCGCCGCCCGGTGTCCGCTGACCGGACGGCAGGCCGGATTTCCCCCGGAGCATTTCAGTCAAACCCGGCGGCGTCCGATGCGTCTATTGGGGCAAGCGGCGATCTATAATGCGCTGATCCGCTACCCGCGCTCCGTGCCGCCGTTGAACGTGTACGTCGTCCCTCGCTTTGTGGAGATGCCCGTGAAGAATGCGTTCCTGACGATCCGCAGTTGGACCCTCGCCGCCGTCTTCGCCGTCCTGCCGGCGGCGCCCGCCTGGGCCCAGAACGCCACGACCTCCGTCGCCCGCGCCGACAAGACCGTCTCGGTGGACGCCAAGGCCCGGGAAGCCGCCGCCACGCGCCGCAACAAGGCGCTGGACACCGCGATCTCGGGCGACCTCGACGCGGCGATGGGGCAGATCAAGGCGGCGTTGAAGCTCAACCCCAAGGACCGCGCCGCTCGAAAGGCGATGGACCTGATCCGCGTCCAGAAGGCCCGGCTGGACAAGGCCCACAAGCAGCGCATCGAGGAGTACCGCACGGCCGTGGATCGCGTCCGTCGGGCGATGCTCGCCGACGCGCACATGCCCGCGATGAAGGAATCCGGGCTCTTCAAGAAGCTCAACGACGCAATCATGGAACGCGCGGTGAGCACCTACAACAACACCGCCACCGTCGATCAGCTCGAGGAAGCCAAGCCGGCCAAAGCCGCCGAGCTGCGGACCCAGTCCGTCAAGGCTCTCAGCGAGACGCTGGAGGCCCTCGAGGCGGCCGTGGAGGCCTTGGAAGACCGCCAGAGCGACTACGCCAAGGAGTTCCGCGCGACCGCCAAGGCGCTGCGGGCGGAGCTGACCCGCTACCGCAAGGCGTGGGAGCGGCTCGAGACCGACAAGCCCGGACCCATCGCCCGCGGTGCGCGCGCGCTGCGGGGCATCGAGGACGACCTTTCCGAGGCGATGGCCGACCTGGAGACCCTCGCCGTCGAAGAGCCGTGGCGCGTGGCGCTGATGCAGGCCCGCGTGGCCGCGGAACTGGCAGTCGACCGGGACAGGATGCGCAAGCAGGACTGGTACCGCACGCTGGTCACGGAGACCGAGACGCATGGGGCCGAGGCGGTCGCCGACTACGAGTGGTCCGAGGCGCTGCGGGTCTACGCCAATCTCGAGGAGCTCGATAAGTCCAAGGACGTCTACCACCGCAAGCGGAAGGACGCCGAGCGGCACGTTCGCGTCCTGCGGCTCTACGGCGTTGAAGACGAGGACAGCGCCACCCAGCCTGCGACGAAGGACGACAGCGACGAGGAGCCGGCCTGGAAGAAGCGCGTCGAGGGCGTGGACGCCGACATGGTCACCCGGATCATCGGGCAGGTGGACCGGGCGTACGTCACCCGCGTGGACTACCGCACGATCACCCGCGGCGCGCTGCGGGCGCTGCGGACCCTCGCCGAGACGCCCCAGGCCGCCCACACCTTCGAGGGGCTCAAGAACGACGCCAAGCGCAAGGAGTTCATCCGCCTGCTCGCCCGCGAACTCGAACACGTCCAGCGCAAGGACAGCGTGGACTACCTCGACCTGCACCTCGCGCTGAACGGCGCGTTGAGCGCCTCGGAGCGGACGGTCAAGATTCCCACCGAGGTCCTCGCCGTCGAGTTCGCCGACGGGTTCCTCAACGAGCTGGACAAGTTCAGCTCCATGATCTGGCCGAGCGAGGTCCAGGACTTCATCAAGTCCACGATGGGGCACTTCTTCGGCGTGGGCATCCAGATCTCCAAGGAGCCGGGCGAACCGCTGAAGGTCGTCTCCCCCCTGCTCAACTCCCCCGCCCAGAAGGCCGGGATCAAGGCGAACGACCTGATCGTGGCCGTGGACGACCGCCGCACCGCCGACCTGCCCATCGACAAGCTCGTCAAGAACATCATGGGCCCCAAGGGCACCGACGTGGTGCTGACCATCCGCCGCCAGGGCGTGCTCAAGCCTTTCGACGTCACCGTCACCCGCGACGAAATCCACATCCAGACCGTCAAGGGCTGGCGGCGCAAGCGCAACGGGGAATGGGACTTCCTCGTGGACCCCGAGGGCAGGATCGGCTACATCCGCGTCACCCAGTTCACTGAGAAAACCGTCCTGGACGTCACCAACGCCCTCTCCGCGCTCAATACCGCCGGCGTCGAGAACATCATCCTCGACATGCGTTTCAACCCCGGCGGGCTGCTCCCCGCGGCGGCGAACGTGGCCGATCACTTCCTCCGCAACGGGACCATCGTGAGCACCAAGGGCCTCCAGGTCCGTCCGCAGGAACTCCGGGCGGGTCCGAACGGCAAGTACCTGCGGGGCAACCTGGTCGTGCTGGTCAACGAGTACAGCGCCTCGGCCGCTGAAATCGTCTCCGGGGCCATGAAGGACTGGCGACGCGCTACCATACTGGGCGAGCGGACGTACGGGAAAGGCAGCGTGCAAAACGTCATCAGCGTCCGCCACGGCAAGGCCCGGCTGAAGCTGACCACGGCGTACTACTACCTGCCCTCCGGGCGCCTGCTGCACCGCAAGAACCGCTCGAAGGTCTGGGGCGTGGACCCGGACGTCGAAATCTTCATGACCCCACGACAGGCCAAGCGATGGCTCGACATCCGCAGGAAAACCGATCTACTGGACACCGAGGTGGAGCCCGAGGAGCTCGCGGCCGACCTGGAGGGACAGTACGAGGCGGACTTCCAGCTCTCCACCGCGGTGCTGCTGCTCAAGCTCATGAGCTTGCGCTCGGCCGAGATGGCCGCATGAGCCGCCGCACGTTTGCGCGGCTGGCAGTCGCCGGGTTTTGCGCGGCGGTGCTCGTCGGCTGCGAGGACGGCAAGGAGCCGCCGGACCACGCCAAGAGTCACCAGGCGCCGTCGGGCAGCGCCGTCGAGCCCTTCGCCGCCGGGGCCCCCGACGCGGTCCTGCTGCTCACCGGCGGAACCAATGCGATGATGGAGGTCTGCAACTGCGCCGGGGCCATGCCCGGAAGCCTCTCGCGCCGCAGCGGGCTGTTCCGCAGCTATCGCGAGGCCTTTGTGCACACCTTCGCCCTCGACGCCGGCGATGCGCTGTGGGTCGAGCCGGACCACCCGAAGAACGAGTTCATCCTCCGCGGCTACTCGCAGGTCGAGTACGACGCGCTGGTCATGGGCGATCGCGAGTGGGCGCCGGACCCGGCGCGGATGGTCCGCATTTTTCCCAGCGCCCGGTTCCCGCTGATCAGCACCACCGTCGCCCCGGCCGGGGCCAAGGCGGGGTCGCTTCCCATTCAGCCGGCGGTGCGCCGCGAGCTGGGCCCGCTGAAGATCGCCGTGATCTCCGACCTGCGCCGCCAGGGGCTCAACTGGCTGGACGAGTCCCGCCTCGATCAACTCGACGTCGCCCCGGTCGAGCGGACCGCCGAGCTGGCGAGGCAGCTCGACGACAAGGGCTACTACGTGATCCTCGTCGTCCACGGGCCGGAACTGCTGCTGGAGAAGATCGTCGCCTCCGTGCCCGCCGCGGACCTGATCGTCCAGGGCAACACCACCCGCCCGGGGGAGAAGCTGCGGACGCTCGACGGCCGACCTGTCGTCCGTCCCGGCGGGTACGAGTGGGTCTCGGTGGTGGCACTGCGACGCACGCCGGAGGGCGTGAAGCCTGAGCTGCGGATGGAGCAGGTGGACCACCGCTGGACCTCCGACAAGCGGCTGGTGCAGACCTACCAGGCGTACGCCCACATCGCCATGTCCCGGTCGCTCGACAAGGAGCGGAAGGAAGGACTGCTCTACGAACCGTCTTCGGACTGCGGACGCTGCCACAAGAAGGAGTACGTCGGCTGGCTCAAGAGCCCCCACGCCCATGCGTGGGAGACCCTCGAGGAGGCCGGGCGGACCGTCGACCCCGAATGCCTCGCCTGCCACACAAGCGGATTCGGAACGGTCACGGGATTCCGGACCGTCAAGCAGACCCCGGAGCTGGTGAACGTCAACTGCCAGGACTGCCACCGCTTCACCACGCCCGATCACGTTCTCGAGAGCTTCGGCGGACAGGTCACCGAGCTGCCCTACGAGTTCCCGGAGGTCACCGAGGAGGTCTGCGAGAGCTGCCACACGCCCGTGACCGATCCGAAGTTCGATTTCGAGGTCCGTAAGGCGAAGCTTAAGCGCATCGGGCACTGACCACGCCGTCAGCGTCCGGCCGGTCGCGATCGGCTGACCGCCAGGGCGTCTTCCTTACCTCTTGTACTCGGGCCTGGGCGTGTAACCCGTGTGCAGCAGTTTGTGGGCCTTCTCGCCCATGGGCTCGCCGAGGAACCGCTCATAGAGGCGCCTGACCGAGGGGTTCTCGTGCGAGCAGCGGACCTTGCGGGCGCGGTCGTCGCCGAGCAGCCCCTCGATCCGCTTGCGGCGGATCTCGTCATTGACGCCCCAGCTCTGCCCGCCGCCGCCGATGCACCCGCCGGGGCAGGCCATGACCTCCACGATGTGGTACGCCGGCTCCTCGCCGGCCTCGGTCGCGGCGCGGATGCGGTCGATGACCACCTCCACGTTCGCCAGCCCGTGGGCGACGGCGATGCCGATCTCCCGCCCGTCGATCGTCACGCGGGCCTCCTTGACCCCGGGCAACTCGTGGATCTCCTCCAGTTCCGGGTCGGCCATCTCCTCGCCGGTGACGTAGTGATGCGCCGAACGCAGCGCGGCGGTGGCCACGCCGCCGGTGGCGCCGAAGATCGTCCCCGCCCCGGAGTACTCGCCCAGCGGGTCGTCGGCGGGCGTGTCGGGCATGGACTCGAAGGCGATTCCCGCCTGGAGGATCATCCGCGTCAGCTCCCGCGTGGTGATCGAGACGTCCACGTCCTGCCGCCCGGAGGCGTACATCTCGCGCGATCGCCGGATTTCGTACTTCTTGGCGGTGCAGGGCATGATGGAGATCATCCGCATCTTGTCGACGTCGAGGCCCTTCTGCTCGGCGTAGTAGGTCTTGGCGAGCGTGCCGAGGATCGCGTGCGGGCTCTTGCAACTCGAGAAGTGCTCGATCATGTCCGGGTGGAACTTCTCCATGAAGTCCACC
>CAYTQL010000232.1:0-5204 GCA_964439555.1 uncultured Planctomycetaceae bacterium
GAAAAGCACAACCAGCGCGCAATAGACCAGCGTCTTGCCGCTGCCGAGTATGGTGCGGATGACCAGCATGTTCGGCAGCGACAGCGCCGGCCCGGCCAGCAGCAGCGCCAGCGCGGGCCCCGGGCCCATCCCCGCACCGAGCAGCCCGTAGAGGATCGGGACCTCCGTCAGCGTCGCGAAGTACATGAACGCCCCGGCCAGCGAGGCGACGAAGTTCGTCCAAAGATCCCAGCTCCCGCGGATGAACCCCTCAGCCGATCCGCCCGCCAGCCCGGTCTTGTCCAGGAAGACGTCCGGCTCGGCGCCGACGAGCATCGTCACGTACTCGTTGGGGATCAGCCCCTCGGTCTCGGGGCGCCCCAGCAGCAGACCCGCCAGGAAGACCCCGATCAGCAGAAGCGGGAGAATCTGCTTGGCGAAGCCCCAGGAGCTGTTGACCCATTCCTTCTGCTCATGACCGGGCACCCAGCGGTAGACCATCAGCGCCAGCACGCCCAGCAGGACGAACACCAGCGGCCAACGGAGGCGGTAGATGACGTCGTAGAGCCCGGAGCGGTCCACCGTCTCGACCTCGCGGAGGCGTTCCTTGGGAAGCTCCCGTTCGGTCCCGGCCTGGTCGCGGAGGATGAGCGTCTCCTCGGTCTCGCGGATGACTTCGCCCTCGACCTGGACGTTCTTGAGCCCGCCCGGGCAGCAGAGGAACGCCGCGCGGACGTCGCCGCTGCGCGCCCAGTTGGCGACCACCAGGATCGCCACCATCGCCACGAACAGCAGCGCCGTCGCCCAGAGCGGACGCTCAACGGGCATTTCGGGCGTCGCCGCGGCCGCGGCGGCCTTGGCCCGCTCGGACTTCCGGTAGACCAGGTGCATCCCCAGCCCGATGACGATGCTGAAGATCACCGCTCCGACCGCGCGGGCGAGCCCCAACTCCCAGCCCAGCACGCGGGCGGTGAGGATGATCGCCAGCACGTTGATCGCCGGTCCGGAGTACAGGAACGCCGTGGCCGGACCCAGCCCCGCACCCATCCGGTAGATGCCCGCGAACAGCGGGAGCACCGTGCAACTGCACACCGCCAGGATGGACCCGGAGACGCTGGCGACGCCGTAGGCGAGCACCGGGTTCGCCTTCGCGCCGAGGTACTTCATCACGCCCGCTTTCGAGACGAACGCCGCGATCCCCCCGGCGATGAAGAACGCCGGAATCAGACACAGCAGCACGTGCTCCCGGGCGTACCACTTGACCAGCTCCAGTCCCTCCATCACGGCCGAGGAGAAGCGGTCCCAGTGCGTCGGGAGGAAGTAGCAGAGCCCGAAGACCACTACGGCGAAGAGCAGTTTCTTCCATTCCTTCATGACGACTCCAGGCTCTCGAGCATCGCCCGGTCCTCACTCAGCGTGCTCCGCAGCACCGCCTCGGCCGCCGAACCGAGCTGGAGCACGCAAGGCGTGCGGAGGGTGTAGATCATCCGCAGCCCCTCCTTGCGGGAGGTGCATGTCCCCGCGCGGACCAGCGCCGAAAGGCGCCGGGAGATGTTCGACCGCTCCGCGCCGACCCGCTCGGCGAAGTCGTAGAGGCACTGCTCGCCCTCGGCGAGACATTCGAGCATCGCCGCCTCCCGCCCGATGAGCTGGTTCTGGGAGAGCTTTCCCATAACTATGTGAGTTTTTACTCACACAGCGGCGGCGAATGCAAGAGAAAACGGAATCTCCGGTCCGGCGGGGTGCGCGTCCGTATTGTGGCATGGCCATCTTGGTCATGCGTCCCACGGGCGAGACGCCCATGCCACGAATTTGTCGCGCACCCGTCCGGCGAGCGCCTCGGGCGCCCGGTTCAAGGGGCCGCGGGCGATCTACACGAGTTCGTCCTCGATGGGCGGCTCGATGAGGCGTCGGGCAAGGTCGAGCGCCTCATCGGGCGTGGAGATCAGCTCGTTGAGCTGGGCGTCGTACAGCTCCGCCAGGACGCGTCCCAGCCGGGGTCCCTCGTCGAGTCCGAAGTGCTCCATCAGGTCCGCGCCGCCCAGCAGCGGCGGGGGGCTGACCCGCTCGGGGGAAACCGCCCGCACGCGCTGCTCCAGCGTCTCGGCCTGGCGTTCTTCGCCGCGTTGCCGGCGCTCCTCGACGCGCCAAAGC
This sequence comes from uncultured Planctomycetaceae bacterium, assembly GCA_964439555.1. Classification (GTDB taxonomy): domain Bacteria; phylum Planctomycetota; class Phycisphaerae; order SM23-33; family SM23-33; genus CAYTQL01. The sequence goes on from CAYTQL010000232.1 coordinate 2,134, forward strand.
GCCCGCAGGCGCTCGAAGTTCGCGTTCGCCATCAGCCGCTTCAGCTCGGCCAGGGAAAGTTCATCTGCGGTGCGCCAGTCGTCGCGATGCTGCGCCATCCATCGGAGGGCGTCGCGCCACTCGTTCGACCCGCCCCAGCGGCGCACCATCCGGCCGAGCTTCCGGGGCGGCAGCTCGGAAAGCAGCGCCCCCAGGGCGAGCACCTCGTCCCGTTCGGAGGCGACTTGCCCGACCCGCGCCACGCCGCGCTCCCAGACCGCCCGGTCCTCGAAGAGCTCCGGGAGGACCTGTTCGGCCAGACCCAGCGATTCGAGCTTCCGCAGCCCCCCGGCCGCGTCGGGGTGGGCGAGCATCTTCCGGAGCTCGTCCAAGATGCGCTCGCCGCTGATGGAGCGGATCCGTCCGGCGTTTCGGCGGATCGCCTCGGCGGTTTCCGGGACGATTTCGAAGCCCAGCCGGACCGCGAACCGCACGGCCCGGAGCATGCGCAGGTAGTCCTCGGCGAAGCGATGCCGCGGGTCGCCGATGGTGCGGATGACCCCTGCCTCGAGGTCGGCCCGGCCGCCGACGTAGTCGAACACCTCTTCGGCGATCGGGTCGTAGAACATTCCGTTGACGGTGAAGTCCCGTCGCTCGGCGTCCTCGCGCGGGCTGGAGAAGGTTACCGCATCGGGCCGGCGGCCGTCGGAGTAGCTTACGTCGGAGCGGAAGGTGGTCACCTCGACCATCCGCCCGCGGTGAAGGACCATCGCGACGCCGAACTTCGCCCCCACCAGCAGCACGCGGCGGAACAGGGCGCAGACCTCGTCCGGCGTGGCGTCGGTGGCCACGTCGTAGTCCTGGGCTCGGCGCCCGAGGAGCATGTCGCGCACGCACCCGCCCGCGAAGAGCGCCTGGTGTCCGCCCTCCCGCAGCCGCTCGACCACGTATCGCGCTGTCTCCCTGTCCGCCGGTCTGGCCATGGGAACAATCCTTTGAGGTCTCTCGTCGTGCCGTCTTCGCTCTAGCCTGGCGCTGTCCGGGGGTTGAGGTGCGCGGGGATGGGTTCCTGGGACTTGCGGCGGTTGGCGGCGAGGCACTCGACGACCAGCAGGACCACCACCACCGCCAGGACGTGCGGGGTCCAGTCCCGCGGCTGGGCGTCGGCGGCCGCGGCGGTGTGGACCGCCTCGAGCGTCTCGCCGACGTAGACCATCTCCGCGCCCCGGTTCTTCAGCGCCGCGGCGAGGGCGTCCGGCGTCACGCTCTCCATGCGCGACTCCTCGCCCGCGGGGTTGACCACGAACGCCCCCCGTGGCCCTTCCGGCCCGCCGGCGGCGATCTGCCAGCGGTAGACGCCCGGGCGGGTCGTTTCGGTGAAGGTTCCCGCCCAGCCTTCGCCCGTTTGGCGGAGGGGCACCCGGCGGATCGGCCCTTCGGCGGGCGTGGAGACCATGGCCACGGCCTGGTCAGCGTCCGCGGGCAGCGCATCCGGGCGGATCGGCACCTGCGCGCCGGCGAGGTAGCTGCGGTCTGCGCCGCGCCCCCGGCGGGAGCGCATCGCCATGCGCACCACCATCGGAACGAAGAGGTTCGCCCCCCCGGCCGGGAAGTTCGCCCACCGCGCCGAGCTGGTCGTCGTGCACAGGACCACGCTGCCGCGCCCGAAGGGCTTGCTCACCAGCAGCGGGTCTCCCCCGGCCAACTCCAGCAGCACGCGCCCCCGCCCGTCGGGCCGGTCGAGCCTGAAGTGCCGCTGGACCAGCACCACGCGGTAGTCGGAGGGGTTCTCGTAGATGCCCTTGAAGTACGGGTGATCCATCGCGACGCTCCGGAGCCGCTTGGCCGGGGCGGTCGGGCCCACCTGCCCGGTCGCCGGGGCGAGGCGACCGGGCAGCAGCCCGCCCTCGGCGTCGACGGCGTCGACGAGCAGTTCGTTGTAGTTCGCCATGTCGGTCTGCGGGCCGAGGAAGAACACCGCCGTGCCCCCGGCGCGGGTCCACGCGGCGATCGCCCGCGCCCCGTCGGGCTCGAAGCGGTCCACCTCGCAGAAGAACGCCACGTCCGCCCCGGACAGCGCCTCGGCGCTGAGGCGGTGGGCTTCGAGCGTCCCCGCCCGGATGCTCCAGGGGACCGACTGCCCCTCGTAGGGCTCGAGGGCGATGCGGAGCATCATGGCCGGGTCGAGCGGCCCGGCGAGCTGCGACGGGCCCCGCACCACCAGCGCCCGGACCCGCGGACCGACCTGGAGGCAGAAGCGGCGGACGTTGTCGGCCGGCAGGTCGTCGGGACTCTCGACCAGCGCGACCGACCCGAGCACCTGCCCCGGTTGACCGAACCGGTGCACGAAGCGGACCACCGCGGCCGAGCCTTCCTGCCCCGCCGACTGGAGCGTCTTGCGGACCGGACCGGTCAGCGTGCGCCCCCCGGCGCGGAGAACCACGCGGGCGACGCGCTCGGTGTCGGAGGAGTTGATCAGCGTCGCGGTGAAGCGGACCGGGGCGTCCACGACCGCATCGCCCGTGACCTCCAGCCCGCTGAGGCCCACGTTTTCCACCCGCGCGCCCGCGGCGTTGACCAGGAACAGCGCGGTCCGCTCCGCGCGGGACAGGGCCTCCATCGCCATCAGGTCGCGGAAGCTGATCCGCTGAAGGTCGCTGAAGATGTAGACCGCCCGCCGGGCGGACGGGGCGTCGGCGAGCATCTCCAGCGCCGCGGCGACGCGCTGGGCGATCGGGGCCCGGCCGTAGCCGATCTGCGCCTCGGCCGCCGCGGCGCGAAGCTCGTCGAGGTCGGGCGTGAGCGTCTCGGAGACCATCCCCCCGTTGGTGGTCATCAGCGCCGCCATTGCGGGCTTGTCGGGTCCGTTGAGCAGGGCGGCGAGCTGGTCCTTGGCGTGGGCGAAGCGGGTTCGTCCCTCGCGACCGGCGGCCATGGAGAAGCTGTTGTCCAGCACCAGCGCCGCGGCGTGCCCCTCTCCGCCGCCGAAGGCGCTGACCGCCTCGCTGAACGGCTGGGCCAGGGCGATCGCCAGGATCGCCAGCAGCGCCGCCCGCAGCAGCAGAAGCAGCCAGTGCTGGACCTTCCGCCGC
>CAYTQL010000233.1:0-5195 GCA_964439555.1 uncultured Planctomycetaceae bacterium
CGCGGTGCACGCCACCCGCGCCGCGGCCGAGGAAGGCGTCGTGCCCGGCGGCGGCGTGGTGATGCTCCACGCCATCGACGCGGTGATGAACGCCCGCTCCAAGGTCCGCGGCGACGAGAAGCTCGGCGTCGAGCTGATCGCCAAGGCCCTGCGGGCCCCCACCCGCCAGATCGTCGCCAACATGGGCGAGGACGGCGACGTCGTGATCGCCGAGATCCTCGAACAGGGCAAGAACGTAGGCTACGACGCCTCCAAGGGCGACTACACGGACATGATCCAGGCGGGCATCATCGACCCGGCGAAGGTCTCCCGCAGCGCCCTCCAGAACGCCGCGTCGGTCGCCGGTCTGCTGCTGACGACCGAACTGATGGTCACCGAGTTCGACGAAAAGGAAGAGAAAGACCTCGTCGCCGGCGCCGTGCACTGACGCTCCGCGCCGCGGCAACATAGACGGGCCGGAACGGGGCGCCGCCAACCACGGCGCCCCGTTCCATACCCGCTTGCAGCACGCCCGTGCGCCCCACGGGCAGGACGCACGCGCCGCAACAATGCGACCGCCCTGTCCGCCGCCCCGCACGGCTGGAACATCGCACCGCAATTCGGGTACACTGAGCGATTCATGCCTGAGAAGCGAGACTACTACGAAGTGCTCCAGGTCGAGCGATCCGCCTCGCCCGACCAGATCAAGCGCGCCTACCGCAAGGCGGCGTTGAAGTACCACCCGGACAACTTCAACGGCGACAAGACCGAGGGCGAGCGGCTCTTCAAGGAGTGTTCCGAGGCCTACGAGGTGCTCTCGGACCCCGCCAAGCGGCAGCAGTACGACCGCTTCGGTCACCAGGGGCTCCGCGGCGCGGGGATGCACGACTTCTCGTCGATGGGCTTCGGCGACATCTTCTCGATGTTCGAGGACATCTTCGGCGGGATGGGGGGCTTCGGAGGCGCCCGGTCCCGTCGCGGCGGGGCGCCTCGCGGGCTGGACCTCGAGACCGAGATCGAACTGACCCTCGACGAGGTCGCCTCCGGCGTGGACCGCTCGCTGGAGTTCGAGCGGATGGACTTCTGCGACGCCTGCGGCGGGTCCGGCGCCCGCCCGGGAACCACCCCGGACACGTGCGCCACCTGCGGCGGGTACGGGCAGGTTCAGCAGCAGGTCCAGAGCTTCTTCGGCGTGAGCATGCGAATCACCGCCTGCCCGCAATGCCACGGCAAGGGCGCCACCGTCTCCGACCCCTGCGAACGCTGCGGCGGCTCGGGGCGGCGCAAGAAGAAACGCACCCTCACCGTCCACGTGCCCCCCGGCGTACACGAGGGGCAGCGCGTCCGCCTCCGCGGCGAGGGCGAGCCCGGACCCGCCGGGAACGCCAAGGGCGACCTGCACGTCTACATCCGCGTCAAGGACCACCCCCTGCTCCAACGCCGCGGGGACGACCTGCTCTGCCAGGTGCCCATCTCCTTCACCCAGGCCGCCCTCGGCGCCACCGTCGACGTGCCGACGCTCGAGGGAATGGAAGAAGTGGAGATCCCCGCCGGAACGCAGCACGGCGACGTGATCCACCTCAAGCGGCGCGGGCTGCCCAGCGCCCGGACCGGTCGCCAGGGAAGCCAGTACGTGCAGGTCTTCGTCGAGATCCCCCGCAAGCTCACCGACCACCAGCGAGAGTTGCTCGCGGAATTCGCCGAACTGGAAGACAAGAACGTCTCCCCCCAGCGCAAAAGCTGGTTCGAGAGACTCAAGGAATGCTTCGGCGCCGCCTAGGCGCCGCGAGGAGTCCCCATGGCCCGGAACCCCGACAAACGCAAGCAGCCCGAGACGCCGGAGACGCCCGCCGAGCCCGAGACGCGCGAGACCGGCCGCGAGCAACCGGCGCCCCCCGCGCCGGAAGAGATCGCCGAGGAGACCCCCGAGCCGAACCCGACGCCGGAGACCGACCTCCAGGCCGAGCGGGACAGCCTGCTCGCCCGACTCCAGCGGGTCACCGCCGATTACATGAACTACCAGAAGCGGGTCCAGAAGGACACCGAGTCCGCCCGGCAGTTCGCCAACGAATCGCTGATGAAGGCTTTGCTCGACGTGCTCGACGACATGGAGCGCGGGCTCGAAGCCGCCCGCGCCAACCACCCGGCCGACGACCCGCTGCTCGTGGGCATGCAGATGATCCACGACAAGGCGATGCAGGTGCTTGGCAAATTCGGGCTCGAGCCCATCGAAGCCGAAGGCCGACCCTTCGACCCCGAACGCCACCAGGCGATGATGCAGGAACCCACCGACGAGGTTCCGCCGATGACCGTGCTCCGCGAGGTGCAGAAAGGCTACCAGCTCAAGGGCCGGACGCTCCGACCCAGCGGGGTGGTGGTCTCCAAGACCCCGGAGAGCCCCGAGACGGAGGAGACCGAGTAAATGCCGACCTACGACTACGAGTGCAAGGCCTGCGGGCACACCTTCGAGAAGTTCCAGTCGATCACCGCCAAGCCGGTCCGCACCTGCCCCGACTGCGGCAAGAAGCAGGTCAAGCGCCTGCTCGGCGCCGGCGCGGGGATTCTCTTCAAGGGCAGCGGGTTCTACCAGACCGACTACCGCAGCGAGTCCTACCGCAAGGCGGCCGAGAAGGACAAGCCCGCCGACAAGGGCGGGTCGAAGGACGAGTCCAAGAGCGACGCGAAAAGCGAATCCGCCGCGCCCGCCAAGAGCAGCGCCGCCAAGTCGGAAGACTGACCCCCCGACCCCGGAAAGGCGGACGCGGAGAGGCGACCGCGGGGAGAGGCGGTTCGCACCGGACGGGCGTGCGGCTCGCGGCGGCGTTGTGCGCGGGTCTGGCTTCCGCGTTCTCGGTTTCCGCCGCGCCGGGTGCGCGGGGTTTCGGGCGGGAACTCCCTTCGCACTCCCTCTAACGGCTTTCGAGGAAAATCTTTGCACCCCTTCTGAGCGGGTCTATAATTCGACCCGAACGCCCGCCGCAGCCGTTGATCGCGGCCTGCGGCGGCGGATTGGATCCGCCCCCACGGCGCGCACGGACTGCGCCGGGCGGGACCGCTTTTCTGAAAGGATGATGACCGATGGCGGACGAACAGCACGAGGTCAGGAGCATCAGCTGGGGTGAGGTTTTCGGGTTCACGCAGATTTTCAAGTCCTTCCGGATGGCGATCAATCTGGGCAGCCTGTTCCTGGCGCTGGGCGCGCTGGTGCTGCTGTTCGTCGGCGGGACGGTGCTGGACGAGGTCTGGTCGATCTCCAGCAGCGGCTTCGTCGAGGAAGGGGAAATCTACAGCCACTACCGCCTCGGCGACCGCCAGTTCGACGAGGCCCGCGAGCAATGGCTGGACCAACGGGCCGACGGGGCCGCCGGGCTGGTCGTCGCCTCCGAGCAGCAGCGACGGAACCTGACCAACTTCCTCGGGCTCTGGAGCCCACAGTCCCAGGAGTATCGCAAGGCCTTCGGCGACAAACTCCAGGACGCCAACAAGGATGCGTTCAAGTCCTCCGACGCGAAGAAGCTCGCCGAGGACGAGTCCTGGTCCGAACTGCTCAGCCGGGCCGAGAAGCAGCTCGACGGCGAGATCGAGAAGGTCGAGAACCTGCTCGAAAGCGCCTACGACGACGCCGAGAAGGCGGTCGAGAAGCTCTCCGGCGAGGAGCGCGACGAGGCCCGCGAACAGCTTGAACGCAGCGAGCGGAAGGCCCGGCAGGCGATCGCCCGGCGACGGGCGCAGTTCGCCGAAGCGGTGCAAGGAATCCGCGGCGGGCAGATTTTCGCCTCCCTCCTGGAATACGAGTGGAACGTCATCGTCAACGGGCTGCGGGCGGTCCGCTACGGGAACATCACCACCGGCCTGGCCGAGTACCGCCGCACGCAGGACGCCGGCGACGTTCAGCCGGTGGCCGCCGGCGGCGTGCTCGGCGCGCCGATGCGCAACCTCCAGGTCGAGCCGCAGCAGGAGTACGGCTTCCTGTTCTGGGTGCTGATGGGCTTCAACGGGATCGCCTGGCTGATCACGGAGCACTGGTTGTACGCGGTGCTGCTGCTGGCGTGGGGTCTGGCGCTGTGGGCGCTGTTCGGCGGGGCGGTCTATCGCATCGCCGCCCTCCAGGCGACCCGCCAGGAGAAGATTTCCGCCGCCCAGGGGCTCAAGTTCGCCGCCAGCCGCTTCTTCAGCTTCTTCACCGCCCCGCTGCTGCCGATCGCGATCATTCTCGCCCTCGGCGGGCTGATGGCGTTGGGCGGGCTGCTGGGGAACCTCTGGGGCTTCGGCGCGGCGCTGATCGGGCTACTGATGTTCCTGGCGCTGATTCTCGGGCTCGTGGTCGCCTTCCTGGTCATCGGGCTTCTCGGCGGGTTCAAGCTGATGTACCCGACGATCGCGGTCGAGGGCTCGGACAGCTTCGACGCGATCAGCCGGAGCTTCTCGTACATCTTCGCGCGTCCCTGGCGGGCGATCCTCTACGGCGCGGTCGCCCTGTTCTACGGGACCTTCTGCTACCTGTTCGTCCGGCTGTTCGCCTACCTCGCCCTCGAGTGCACCCGCACCTTCGTCAAGTGGGGCGTCTGGCAGGGCGGGCAGAGCGTCGGCGGGTACGACAAGATCGCGGCCATCTGGTCCGCTCCGAGCTACGCCAACCTCGTCCCGCCGTTCAGTTGGTCGGCGATGAGCAGTTGGGAGCAGATCGGGGCCTTCTTCATCTGGGTCTACGTCTCGCTCATCGCGGCGATGGTCTTCGCCTTCCTGCTGACCTTCTGCGCCTCCTCCGGAACGGTGATCTACCTGCTGCTGCGGCGCAAGGTTGATGCGACCGACCTCGACGACATCTACGTCGAGGAAATCGACGAGGAACCGCTGCCCGAGCCGGTCAGCACGCCTCCCGCCGAGGGCGAAGGCGACAACGACCAGGCCGACGCCGAAGACGCCTCCTCCGAAGACGCCGACGAACAGGCCCCCGAGCAGGAAGACTCCGGCGAGCAAGACGACGAAGAGAACGCGTAGGACCGGGCAACTCCCCTACCCGCGCAGATGAGCGCCGTGGTCCAAAGCACGGCGACCGCCAAGTCGCTCGGCGCTCCACGCCACGGCGCCCGGCCCTGACGGCGGCCTGGGGCGCCGGACGCCATCACGGGCGCGGCGTGCGCGCCGCGCCCCCTCATCTTCTTCCTCCTGTGCTACTTTGAATCCTTCATCAGCAGCTTGATCGCGGCCAGGGC
>CAYTQL010000234.1:0-5155 GCA_964439555.1 uncultured Planctomycetaceae bacterium
ACGTCGCATTGCGACGCCGCTTACTTACGCAACCCGAACGGACGTCACGCCCCAGTTGTTGGGCTGCCCGCCGAACCACGAGGTGTAGTCCCACTCGGACCCGTTGATCCAGCGCCACGTGCCTTCCTTCTGCTCGTCCGTGGCGCCGAGGTAGTAGTACCCCCCGTCGCACAGCTCGGCCAAGAAGGCCTGCTCCTTGGCCGTTTCGATGCAGGCGAGATAGCCCCCGAGCTTCTCGCAGCGTTTCCTGGCTTCGTGCCAGGAGAGATCTTCCTCGAAGATCTTGTACGCGTGCCCGCCGAAGGCGGCGGCGTCTTTCGGCGGCCCGGGCTTTTCGGCGGCGGGCTTAGGCTCCGGTGCGGGTTCAGGCTTCGCCTTCGCCGTGGGCTCTGAGGCGGGGCAGGGCCTCGGCGGCGGGGCGATGCCCCCGCTCTCAGGCTCCGGGGCGCAGCCGAGAAGGGCAACGAGTGTCAGGACGGTCACGGTTCGTGCGGCCATGGGGTATCTCCTCTCACCTGTGTGGAAATGGTAGGCATGCCGACGCGGGATCGTCCAAAGTCGCGCCGGAAGCGAGACTTGCGAGGCTCCGTCCCGCGGCGCCGGCTATTCGGGCCGGCCCCGGTCGAGCAGGAGGGTCGGGAGGGACTTGAGAATGCCCCGCGGGTGGTAGAGGGCCTCGACCTCGCCGCGGCAGTTGTACCAGCAGTCGCGACAGGTGTTTCCGCGCGCCCCGTCCCGCAGACGGCGGCGGATGCGCGCGGCGGAGTCGCGGAAAAGGTTGGCGACCGGGCGGTGACGCCGCTCGACGCAGATGGCCACATCGCCCGTGGAGTCGATGTTGAAGAACCCGCGCCCGGCCCGGCAGCCGGGGACGCCGCCGTCCAGGAAGCGGTCGAACTGCTCGACGTGCCAGGGATTGGACAGGAAGTTCCGCTGGCGGCGGCGCAGCGCCAGCAGGCGGGGCCCGACGCGCCCGTCGTCATGGTCGTGGGCGTGCGAGCCGGTCTTTTGGAAGCCGTAGGGCTGGATCATGAAGTACGCCCCGCGGCGTTCGGCCAGGCGGGCGAGCGGTTCCATGTCGTCGATGTTGTCGGCCAGGAGAACGGCCATGACGTTTACCCGCTGCCACGGGTGCACGCGGGCCTCGGAGAGGCTCTCGACGGCCCGCCAGGCCTGCTCCCACGCTCCGTCGATCCCGCGGGCGGCGTCGTGGCGGTCCGGGTCGGTGTAGTCGATGCTCACCGAGACGCCCCAGAGCCCGGAACGCATCAGCTCGCGGGCGACGACCGGCGTGACGAACCACCCGTTGGTCGTCAGGAACGGGAAGTGGTATCGCCCGACGGCGCGGACGACTTCCGGCAGGTCGGTCCGCAGGAGCGGTTCGCCCCCGGCCAGGCTGACCAGCAGCGTCCCGAGGGAGGCAAGCTTGCGCGAGGCGTCGGCGAAGTCGTCGGGGGACGGCTCGGGTTGTTCGCCCATCGGGTCGTGCCAGTAGCCGCAGAACCGGCAGCGGAAGTTGCAGCGGTAGGTCACCTGCCACGCGCACCAGACCGGATGCCGCGACGCCCAGGTGCGGAACAGGCGGAGTTTTTTCTGCGCGGGGGAGAACATAACGTCCGGAAAGTGTAGCAGGACCGGCGAGGCAATGCGCCCGCCGACCGGCGCGATTCCCGGCCGAAACCGCGCAGTAAAGACGGAAGGGCTTTACCGGCAAAGGCTTGAGCTTCCTTGAGCTCAGCGTCCGAAAGCATCATGGAGGGGCTTGCCCTTGTCGCGGCTGGAATTCGCCCGACGCGACCCCTGCTGCGGCGACAATGGCTTGTCGGCGGGGGGCGGGTTGTCTACCGTAGGCTGCATGTATCGGACCGGACTGGGCTATGATTCCCACCGCTTCGCACCCGGGCGGCGGATGATGCTCGGCGGCGTGGAAATTCCCGGCGAACTGGGGCTCGCGGGACATTCCGACGCCGACGCGGTGCTGCACGCGATCACCGACGCGGTGCTCGGGGCGATCGGCGCAGGCGACATCGGCGAGATGTTCCCCGATGACGACCCCCGCTTCGCCGACGCCGACAGCGCGGCGTTCGTCGCCGCCGCAACGGGCATGGCTCGCCAGGGCGGCTGGCGTGTGACCCACTGCGACGTTACCATCCTCGCCGAGACGCCCCGCCTGGTCGGGCACAAGCCCGCCATGCGGGCGCGGATCGCCGAACTGCTCGAACTGGACCCCGCGAACGTCTCGGTCAAGGCGAAGACGAATGAAGGCATGGGCTTCGTCGGCCGGCGCGAAGGCCTGGCCGTGATGGCGGCGGCGACGATCACCGACGAATTCCGCGAATGAGAGCCCCGAGGTAGAATTCTTTCATGGCGCTGAAGCTCTACAACACGATGACGCGATCAACCGAGCCGTTCCGCCCGATCGAGGATAACCTGGTGCGGCTCTACACCTGCGGGCCGACCGTCTACAACTACGCCCACATCGGCAACCTGCGGACGTACGTCTTCGAGGACGTCCTCAAGCGGGCGCTGAAATTCTGCGGTTTCGCGGTGCGCCACGTGATGAACGTCACGGACGTGGGGCACCTCGTCTCCGACGCCGATGAGGGCGAGGACAAGATGGAGAAGGGCGCACGCCGGGAGGGGCGCAGCGTCTGGGACATCGCCCAGTTCTACTGGGACGCTTTCCGCCGCGACATGGAACGGCTGCACCTGATCGAGCCCGACGTCTGGTGCCGCGCCACGGAGCACATCGACCAGCAGCGCCGGCAGGTCGAGACGCTCATGGAAAAGGGCTACGCCTACACGATCGGAGGCGACGGCGTGTACTTCGATACCTCGAAGCTGTCCGACTACGGCAAGCTCGCCCGCCTGGACGTTTCCGGACTCAAGGCCGGCGCCCGGGTGGAAATGCACGCCGAGAAGCGCAACCCCACCGATTTCGCCCTGTGGAAGTTCTCCCCGGCCGATCAGCAGCGACTCATGGAGTGGGACAATCCCAAGGGCCTCGGCGGCAAGGGCTTCCCGGGCTGGCACATCGAGTGCTCCGCGATGGCGATGGAGTATCTCGGCGAACGGCTGGACATCCACTGCGGGGGCGTGGACCACGTCAGCGTCCACCACAGCAACGAGATCGCCCAGGCCGAGGCGGCGCTGGGGCACGAGTGGTGTAACCTCTGGCTGCACGGGGAGTTCCTCGTGCTGCCCAAGGCGGAAGAGGCCGGCGGCGACGGCGAGGACGCCTTCCAGAAGATGGCCAAGTCCGGCGAGTTTCTCAAACTCGATCTGCTCGTCGACCGCGGATACGAGCCGGTGGCGTATCGCTACTTCTGCTTCACGGCCCACTATCGCCAGCAGCTCGCCTTCACCTGGGAAGCCCTGGACTCCGCGGCCGCGGCGCTGAAGAACTTCCGTCGGACGGTGCTGGACCTGCGCGGGCAGTTCACCGTCGGCGACGAGCCGCTGGAGGCGCACAGGGAGGCGTTCCGCACCGCCGTCGAGGACGACCTGAACATGCCCCGAGCCCTGGCGGCTGCGTGGGGCGCGGCGCGGGACGAATCCGCCCCCCCCGGGCGGCGATACGCCACGCTGGTGGAGATGGACCGGGTGCTGGGCTTCGGCGTCGAGGAGATGGCCGAGGTGCAGCTCGCGCTGTCCGACGAGCAAATCGACGCGCTGATCGCCGAGCGCACCGCCGCCCGGGCCGAGAAGAACTTCGCCCGCGCCGACGAAATCCGCGACGAACTGGCCGATATGGGCGTCATCCTCGAAGACAGCCCCTCCGGGACCACCTGGCGTCGCGCATAGCCACTGAACGAGCGCCGGCAGGCGGGATTCTTCTACGGTTCCGGCGTGCGAAGCGTGACGCCTGGTTGCTGCTGCTCCCCGCGCTTCAACGCCTCCGCGACGCCTCGTTTTCTCTCCGCGAGAATCTCGGAAATTCCGGGAATTCTGCCACCGGGATCGCAATTCGTTTCGTAAGATAGAGGCGTCGGCCGGTGGAGCGCTTCGCCGGTCGGCCCGCCCACTGCCTTGTCGGGCGGTCGTGCCCTCGACGGCGGTCGAGGGAGTGGGAGCCCGGCGGTCCGGGTGGACGACGGCTGGGCAGGTTTCCCATACGGAAGGAGGTGGTCCAGTGGTATCTGACTGTAAAGGTGATCCGCGCTAAGCGGAGTCACGCAATCCGCTTTGTGCGGATCACATGATCTCGGAGCGGGCCCGGTCGGACTGGTCGGGCCCGCTCGTTTTTTTGGTGCGCGCGGAGTTCAGCGGAAGCAGCGTCGGAGGTGTTCGGCGTGCGGTTTGGCGGTCAGGAGGCCGACCACGATGAAGACCACTGCCGAGACCGGGAGAATCGCCACGATCGGGTCGACGAAGGGCCAGTTGGGGTGGTCCATGAGGATGCTCGGCGTCCCGCCGGTGACCTGCTGGACGAGCTTGAGCGGCCCGGCCGTGGGGGCGTGGACCCGCAGCAGCCAGAAGAAGGCGCCGACCGTTCCCACCAGCATCGAGGCGATCGCCGCGGCGAAGCGCCCGAACGGTCAGAACACGGGTTCCGGCCAACGAGCCTGCGAACCTATGATTTCGTGCGGTGATCGATTACCCGTGCGGCCTTGCCGGTGAAGCGTTCAAGGGTCTGCGGAGCGGCCAGTTCCACCGTCGCCCGGATGCCCGTGACCGACTGGATCTCCCGGTCGATCCGGTCGTGGAGCTTCTGCATCTCGGCCATCTTGTCCGAGAAGTCTTTCGGGCGGACCTCGACGCGGACGGTCATCTGGTCCAGGGCGCCGGGGCGGTCGATCTCGATCTGGTAGTGCGGCGCGGTCCCTTCGACGCGGAGCAGGGCCTCCTCGATCTGCGAGGGGAAGACATTCACTCCGCGGACGATCAGCATGTCGTCGGTCCGCCCGATGACGCGGGACATGCGGCAGGTGGTCCGTCCGCAGGCGCAGCGCTCGTAGTCCAGCGAGGCGATGTCCCGCGTGCGGTAGCGGACGATCGGGAAGGCCTGCTTGGTCAACGCGGTGAACACCAGCTCGCCCGGGGACCCGGGCTCGACGGGCTCGAGCGTCTCGGGGTCCACGCACTCGACGATGAAATGGTCTTCCTGGATGTGCATGCCGCAGCGGGCGGGGCACTCGCCGCTGACGCCCGGGCC
>CAYTQL010000235.1:0-5148 GCA_964439555.1 uncultured Planctomycetaceae bacterium
GAAATCCGCGTCTGTGAGCTTGCGGGAAACCGCATCGTCGTGGAGAGAACATGATAGGATCCATAGGATTGGCCCTCATCGGCCTTGCAGCCATAATCATCGAACTCTTCGTTCCCGCCGGAGGACTCATCGGTCTTGTGGGGATCGGTTCGATCATTACTGCGATAGTGCAAATTTTCCAGACTCAGGGCGGGGTCATAGGGACGGCCTTCCTCGTGGCCAATCTCATCCTCGTGCCCGCGCTCATCATACTCTGGTTCCGCCGGTTTCCCCGCAGCTTCATGGGAAAACGGCTCATTCTCGGCGACAGACAGACGAAGGAAGGCGGCTACACCAGCCACAGCGATCCGGAATATCCGACCCTGACGGGAAAGAGCGGCAGTGCAGTGACCCCGCTGCGCCCGTCGGGAACGGTTTTGATTGAGGGACGCCGCTACAGTGCGGTAACCGACGGCGAATATATTGAAAAAGACGAAGCAATCACGGTCAAAAAAACGGCAGGAAACCGAATAGAAGTTCGGAAAGGAGCAGAGTAATGCTAATGTTAATTGTATACGTGCTTATCGGGATAGTCCTCCTCATCTTCATCGCCTTCTTCTTCAAGTTTTTCAGCCTTTGGTTCAGGGCGCTGCTCTCGGGGGCCCATATCTCCATGGCACAGCTCGTCGGGATGTGGATCCGGCGCGTCAAACTCAACGTCATAGTGGACAGCAGGATAATGCTTACCAAAGCGGGGATCGAAATCAATTCGGATCTCCTGGAAACCCACTATCTGGCAAGCGGCGACGTGATCCGTGTCAGCAAGGCCCTGATCGCGGCGAACAAGGCCGATATTGCCCTGTCTTTCCAGAAGGCTGCGGCCATCGACCTGGCGGGAAGAGACGTCCTCGATGCGGTAAAAACCAGCGTCAATCCAAAGGTCATCGACTGCCCGAATCCCGAGAAGGGGCGGAGCACCATCGACGCCGTGGCGAAGGACGGAATACAGCTCCGGGCAAAGGCCAGAGTGACCGTCCGCGCCAACATCGAACGCCTCGTAGGAGGAGCAAAGGAGGAGACGATCATCGCCCGCGTCGGCGAGGGCATCGTCACCACCATCGGCTCCTCCGACACCTACAAGTCCGTGCTGGAGAACCCGGACCTGATCTCCATGCGCGTGCTGGAAAAGGGGCTCGACGCCGGGACCGCCTTCGAAATCCTCTCGATCGACATCGCCGACGTGGACGTCGGCGAAAACGTCGGCGCCAAGCTCCAGGCCGACCAGGCCGAGGCGGACAAGCGCCGCTTCCAGGCCGAGGCGGAGAAACGCCGCGCCATGGCGATGGCCCGGGAGCAGGAGATGGCCGCCCTCGTCCGCGAAAACCGCGCGAAGGTCGTCCTCGCCGAGGCGGAAATCCCCCGGGCGATCTCCGAGGCCTTCCGCCAGGGCAACCTGGGCATCCTGGACTACTACAAGCTCCGCAACATCCAGGCCGACACCAAGATGCGCGACAACATCGGCGGCGGCGGACAGTCCCCGCCCGAGGGGCAGCAGAACAAGTAACGCCGACCCGGATTCCGGATTCCCCGCATGAGCCCCCCCGCTCCCATCCTGGCCGAGGACGACGCCTTCTGGCAGTTGATCATCATGCTGGCGCTGTTCGCGCTGGCGGGGATCGGTCAGCTCATCAAGAAGATCGCCGAGTGGTACGCGGAGAAGCAGGCCGAGGCGCAGCACCACGACCGCGTCCTCCGCGGACGGGAGGCCCAGCCCCCTGCCCCTGAGGACGCCGACGCCGCCTCGCACCGGGCACAGCAGGAAATGCAACGCGCCCGCGCCGAGGAGCAGGCACGCCAGGCCGCGGTCGAAGCGGCACGCCAGGCCGAACAGGCACGCCGAACCCGGCGCCGCGCTGAGCAGCAGAAACGCCGCCGCGGGCAGCAGCTGCGCCGGCGTCGCGAGCTCGTCCGACCCCGCCCGGGTGAGTCAGCCGCTCCCTCCACCACCGACGTCACCGAGGTCCGAGCGGTTCTCGGGCTCGACGAACCGGAAAACGCCCGTCGCGCGATCCTCTATCACGAAATCCTCGCCCCGCCCAAGGCCCTCCGCGACGAACCGCACGTCTGAGCCCGCTCCCCCGGGCAGTTCCGCTGCTCGCGGGGCGGAGCCCCCCCGCCTTCGACCAACCGCGCCCCGCCGGACCGGGGACGCCTCCACGCACTCAGAAGGTGTTGACGTTCTGCGGCAGTTCGGTGCCTTCGCGGCGGACGCGGGCCTGCCAGTCCTCCAGCGTCTCGTCGGGGTTCGGGAAGTACGGGCGCTCGTCGAGCCGGAGCAGCAGTGGGTAAACCTGATTCCCCCGTCGCACAGGGCGTCGATATTCGGCGTGCGGATCTTCTCCTGCCCGAAGCATCCGCAGTCGCCCCAGGCAAGGTCGTCGGACATGATCCAGATGATATTCGGTCGCGAATCGCGGCTGCGGTCGGTCGGCGGCATGGGGTCTCCTGGGTGACAGCCATCGTGAAAACGCTGTGACTATAGCAGGTCGGCCCGGCGCTCGCCATCGGCGGGCGACGCGGACCAGGCGATGACCTCGGCGCCCTTTCCGCCTAGAATGCCCGCGATGGACACCGCAGACCTCAGCGAGTTCGACCGCCGGCTCCTGGAGCGGATTCAGCAGAACGTCCCGCTGACGCCCAAGCCCTGGGACCGCCTGGCCGGGGACCTGGACGCAGAGCCCCGAAGGCTGCTCGAACGCCTCGCCGCGCTGCGCGGGGAAGGGGGAGTCATCCGGGAAATCTCCGGCATCTTCGATGCGGCGAGGCTCGGGTACGCCCAGGCTCTGGTCGCGTTCGAGATCGCGCCGGAGCGACTGGACGCCGCCGGGCGGACCGTCGCCGCCCACCCCGGCGTCTCCCACTGCTACGGGCGCGCGCACCGGCTGAATCTCTGGTTCACGCTGGCGGTCCCCGGCGCACGGGCGGCGCTGCGCGAGGCGGTGGACGCGCTGGCCGAAGCGTGCGACGCCCGCCGCTCGCTGCTGCTGCCGACGATCCGACGCTACAAGTTGCACGTGCACTTCGCGCTGGACGCCGATCCCAGCGGCTCGCTGCTGACGCCGGGCCGCACCGCGGACGTTCCCGCTGACCCCGCCGGGCGGGCGGAGCAGGATGCGCTCGAGTGGACCGCCGAGCGCCGCGCCGCCGTCCGGGCCCTTCAGCGCGATCTGCCGGGCGAAAAGGAGCCCTTCGCGACCGTTGCCGCGGCCGAGGGGCTCGACCGCGACGATCTGCTGCACTTCGCCTGCGCTTTCCGCGACGCCGGCGTCCTGCGGCGTTATGCGGCCGTGCTGCACCACCGCCGGGCCGGGGCGAACGCCAACGCCCTGGTCGTCTGGCAGGTCCCGCCGGAGGAGGTGGACCGCGAGGGTCGCCGCGCCGCCGCTCACCGGGCCGTGAGCCACTGCTACCACCGCCCCCCGGCCGAGGGCTGGGACTACCGCCTCTACACCATGATCCACGCCCGCACCTCCGAAGACCTGGCGATGACCCTCGACGAACTCGTGACCACCACGGACCTCCGCCGCCACGAGGTGCTCCCGACAGAGAAGGAATACGCCAAACGCCGCGTGCGCTTCTTCCGCAGCGACGCCGAGGACTGAAGCGGGATCACCGAGTTCAGGCGGGTGGTTGCCGGAGACGGGCTGGAAGCCTGATCGCCCTATCCTGCCGTTCCGTCGGCGAACGCATTGATCGCGTGGTCGATGCCCTTTTCGTCGACCATCACGTTCGTCACCAGGCGAATCTGGTTCCGCCCGGTCGCGCCGGCGAGCACGCCGCGTTCGGCCAGGCGCTCCACCAGCTCGGCCGCGGACATGGCGGTCACCTCGAAGAGGACGATGTTGGTCTCCACCGTCGCGGGGTCCAGGTCGATGCCCGGCATCTCGGCGATCGCCTCGGCCAGGCGGCGGGCGTTGGCGTGGTCTTCCGCCAGGCGCCGGCGGTGGTGCTCCAGGGCGTACAACGCCCCGGCCGCGATGACCCCCGCCTGGCGCATGCCGCCGCCGAGCATCTTGCGGAACCGCCGCGCCCGCTGAATCACCGCCTCGTCGCCCGCCAGCGCCGAGCCCACGGGGGCGCCCAGGCCCTTCGAGAAGCAGACGCTGACGCTGTCGAACCCCGCGGCATGCTCCGCCTCGGACGCGCCCGACGCCACGGTCGCGTTCCACAGCCGCGCCCCGTCCAGGTGCGTCCGCAGGCCCGCCTCGCGGGCCCGGTCGCAGACGGCCCGGGCGCGCTCGGGCGGCCAGACGCTCCCGCCCCCGCGGTTGGAAGTGTTCTCCACGCACACGAGCTTCGTCGGCGCGAAGTGCAGGTTCGCCGGGCGCAAAGCGGCGGAAACCGCCTCGGCGTCGAAGAGCCCACGCCGCGTCGGCAGCATGCGGCAGAGGACCCCGCTGACCCCGCCGGGCGCGCCGCCCTCGTACCAGAAGACGTGGGCGTTGTCGGCGATGAGGACCTCGTCGCCCGGCTCGGCCCAGCAGCGGATGGCGACCTGGTTGGTCATCGTCCCGGAGGGCATGTACACCGCGGCGTCCTTGCCGAGCACCTCCGCCGTTCGCTGCTCCAGGCGGCGGACGGTGGGGTCATCGCCCCAGACGTCGTCGCCGACCTCGGCGTCGGCGATGGCGCGGCGCATGGCGGGCGTGGGCCGGGTGACGGTGTCGCTGCGGAGGTCGACGGGCGTCTCGGGCATGGCAGTCTCCTCGGTACGGGCGCAGAAAAACTCGGGCTTCCCGCCGCGGTCACACAATAATAATGTCTCGTGCCCGGGACGTTCTACATCGAGGACATCGTCTACGGCGCCAACGACGGGATCGTCACCACGTTCGCCATCGTCGCCGGCGAGCGGGCGCGCCATTCTTTGCTCAGCATGCGATCCTCGGAATCCGGGAAAAAACGGAGGGGGCAGTAGAGCCGAGGGAAACGAGAAGATCAGGGGGGCAGCGGCGAGGAGCAACCGCCGAGCCCACGACGTCGCCGGTCGCTACGTCACCAGCAGCACGATGTTGATCAGTACGCTCAGGGTCAGGGCGGCCGCGAGAAGGACAATGTAGAGCCGGGCGTTGGAGGAGGCGCTGGGCGGGGCGCAGGCCGTTGCGGACCTGA
>CAYTQL010000236.1:0-5141 GCA_964439555.1 uncultured Planctomycetaceae bacterium
GAAGATGTCCAGGATCAGCTCGCTGCGGTCGAGCACCTTGCACTCGACGATCTCTTCGAGGTCGCGGATCTGGGCGGGGGTCAGGTCGTTGTCGAAGAGGATCGTGTCGATCTCGTTGAAGGCGACGCGATCGGCGATTTCCTCGGCCTTGCCGGTGCCCACGTAGAGCCCCGGGTGGACCTTGCGGCGCTTGGCGACCATTTCGTCGACCACCGCCGCCCCGGCCGTGCGGGCCAGGGCGCGCAGCTCGTCCAGCGGATCGTCCGGGTTGCACTTCGAATTCGGCAGAAGAACGTTGATCAGCAGCGTGCGCTCACGCTGAACCCCCAGGCTCGTGCGGATCGGTTCACCCATGTGTTTCGGCATCGCCTCCTGTGTTCAAATCTCGAACGTATTATACCCGCTTGGGCGGTCCGAGGTTCCGCCGGATTCCCGGCGATCGGACCAGCCGCGGGAGAATCAGCAGTTCCGCCGCCGCCAAGGCGATCAGGGCGACCCCGACCGCGTAGACCGTCGGACGCGGCGGGCCGAAGGGCAGATGCGCCGTCGCCGCGGTCAAACCCAGACCGACCAGCCCCCCCAGCAACGCCACGACGCCCGGAACCCGCGCCGCCCCGCGCCGCTCGAACGCCCCGGCCGCGGCGGCGTGGACCACCACCGCCCCGGCCGCCAGAACCAGCACATGCAGCTCGTAGCCCCACATCCCGACGCGCAGCGTGTACTGACGCCACAATGTCACCGCGAGCATCGCCGCCGGGAGCAGCGCCGCGGCCCCGAGGGCCCGCCCCCGCCCGCGGAACAGCAGCGCGCCGGCGAGAACCGGGGCGGCGTACAGTCGCAGATCGCCGACCAACCGGGTGGGAACCGCCCCGGCCTGGCGATCGAGCAGGCGGACCAGCGCCCCCACCGCCGTGAGCACGCCCGCGGTGAGCAGCCCGCCCCACACGCCGGGCCCCTCCCTGCCCCGGCGGTAGGCGATGAAGAGCCCCACGAGCACCGCGATCGCCCCGAAGGAGACCAGGAAGGTCTCGTCGATGCCGAGGTTCGAGGTCATCGGAAGTCCGCGGCGGAGCAGCGCATCGAGCGGGACGACCAGCTCCCGCAGCGGCTCGCCTTCGGGCGGCTCGACGAACAGCGGCGCCGCCGCCCGGGCGACGAGCATCGCCGCCAGCCCCGCCGCCAGCGTCGCGATCGCCCCGGGCGCCCGCAGGCGGATCAGCCCCCCGGCGAGCCCCGCCGTCGCCGCCCCGGCCGCCATGGCCGCCAGCAGCGCCGCCCAGCCGGGAAGCCCGGAAATCATCAACCCCGCCAGGAGCACCTGCGCCAGTCCGTAAGCGCCCCACAGGCTCAGGTTGATCACCCCGGACCGCAGGGACAACACCAGCCCCAGCGCGGGCAGGACCAACGGAGAGACCATGTGCCCCAGCAGGTCCGACTCGATCACCGACACCGTCGTGGCCGCGTGACCGTCCACGGGCTCCTCGAGGTTGACGAAGACGCCCCAGTCGATCCGCAGCGCCGGGACCAGCGCCGCGATCAGCGCCGCGATCAGCACCAGCGCCGCCCCGACGCGCAAGGGCGGGCGGACGGGGTCGGCAAGCCGGTCCGGGGCGGTCATTCTAGCGCCATCCCGTCAGCTCGGCGAGTCGGCGGGCGTAGTCGATCATCGCCGGCCAGGAAACGTCCGAGGGAATGCCGTGATCGCATCCGGGGATGTACCCGCCGCGGCGGACGACCGGGGCGAGGCGGTCCAGCTCGGCGGCGATCGCCTCGCCCCCGCGGGCCATGGCGCGCTTGTCCACGCCCATCCGCCAGGCCATCTCGGTCCCGTACCGTTCGGACGCGGCGGGCAGATCGTTCCCCGCGGCCGCCTCCATCGGGTCCGAGACGTTGATTCCGCTTTCGATCCACAGCGGGATCAGCTCGCCGACGTATCCGTCGGAGTCCATGTCGATCAGCGGGACCCCGGCGTTGCGGCAGCGCGCGGCCCAGCGTCGCCAGGAGGGCAGGCAGAACTCGCGGGTCATGGCGGGGGAGATCATGGCCTTTTCCTTGTAGGCCATGTCCTCGCTGATGAACAACCGGTCGAAGGCGACGCCCGCCAGAATCCGCGGGAGCATGGCGTCGACGAACTCGGTCCAGAACGCCGCCATCTCGGCGACGAGGTCCGGCTGCTCGATCATCATCATGCAGAGCCCCTCGAAGCCGCACCACTCACGGAGCTGCCAGAAGGGCCCGGAGACGGCGACGCTGAGCACCCAGTCCCGCCGGGCCGCCTGGGCGCAGCGGACCTCGAAGTCCGCGGGGAACCGCCCGGGGTCGTGCGGATCGTAGCGGGATTTCATCGCCTCCCAGTCGTCGCGGGATTCGACGGGGCAGCGGATCCAGCTTCGCGTGACGAAGTCCTTGGCGTTGCGAAGGTAGGTCACGTCGTAGCGGTCGGAAATCTCGCAGACGTTGCCCTTCCAGTCCTGGACCACCAGCGTATCCTCGCGGCGCTCGAGGACCTTCTCCTCGAACCGCGGGCGGAGGCGGAAGTCCACGCCGAGGTCGACCGACGGCTGGGAGGGGCGCTCGGGGGGGACGCCGACCTCGTCGCAGAGGACGGCGAACCAGTGCGTCCCGTCGTCCAGTCCCTGCCGCCGCCAGGCCGCGATGGTGCTCTCCCTCGGCCCGCCGGGTTGGAAGGGAATGCGATCGGGCGTTCCGTGGGTCAACGTCTCGATGTAGCGTTCGCGAGGAGTCATTGCGTTGCCCGTCTGCACCGGAAAGATACGAGGCCCGCAGGCGCCCCTAAGCGCCCGCTTCGTCCAGCGTCTGCATTTCGTCGGCGGAGAGCTCGATCTCGAGGGCCCCGAGGTCTTCGCTGAGCTGCTCCATCCCGCTGCAACTGAACAGGGGGATCACGCGGGGGCTCTGGTGCATCATCCAGGCGAGCACGAGTTGCCCGCAGGTGACGCCCTTCGCCTCGGCCAGCGCTTGCAGCGCGGCGTACTGCGCCTCGGCGTCGGGGTGGTCGTACTGGGCCCCGAAGCCGCGGTCCGCGCGGTCGTACGCGCCGCGGAGCAGCGGCGAGTAGGCGCAGGTGGGCAGTTCGTACGTCCGGCAGACCTCGAAGAACTCCTCGTTCGCCTGCGGCCAGAGCTTCCAGTCCACGTTCGGCCCGTAGCGGAGGTAGGTATGCCGCTGCTGGGTGACGAGGTACTCCGCCCCGCCGTTCTCGCGGGAGGTGCGGATCGCCTCGACCAGGCGCCACGCTTTGTAGTTGCTGGCGCCGAGGAAGCGGACTTTGCCCGCCTTGACAAGGCGGTCGAAGGCTTCGAGCGTCTCCTCCAGCGGGGTGGTGCGGTCGTCGCGGTGGGCGTAGTAGAGGTCGATCGTATCGATGCCCATGCGCTTGAGGGACTTGTCGCACTCGGCCTCGATCTGCTCGGCGCGGAGCCCTTCCTCGGCGCCCGGGAATTCGTTGGTCCCTTCGTACCCGAAGCCGACCTTCGTGGCGATGAACAGGTCCTCGCGGTTGCCGCGGTCCTTGAGCCACCGCCCCAGCAGCAGCTCGCTCTCCCCGCCGTGCCCGCCCTCGACCCAGTGGGCGTAGGGGTTGGCGGTGTCGAGGAAGTCCCCGCCGGCGTCCACGTAGGCGTCCAGCAGGTCGCGGGAGGTCTCCTCGTCCTGCCGCGTGCCGAAGTACATCGTCCCGAGGCACAGGGCGGCCACGTCCGCCCCCGTACGTCCCAGCTTGACCTTGCGCATCAATGCAGTTCCTTTCGCTTGCGGAAAACGACTGTGCCCACAGGAACGCGGCGGACTCGGAGGCAGACCAAGCCGAACAGGGCCGGGCCCCTGCGGTGAGTGCGCGGCCCCTCTGCGCCCGCGGGGCCTCTCGACCGCGACGCAAAGCCGCCGCGCAGCTACGGTGACTCGCGGCATTGTACACATCTGCGGGCGCGCTGTCGCGGTTCGCGAAGGGGCAGGGCGTCGGCTTGACTTCGCCCGGCCGCGGCGGGATGATGACCCGCCGACTTGAGGTGAGTCGCCGCCGTTGCCCTCTGCGAGCCCCGTGTCTCCGTCGTGCATGCCGTGTTCCGAAGTCCGAAAGGTCGTCCGATGCTGGAGAAGGTGCAGGAAGACAGGCTCAAGAAGCTCGCCGCCGTCCGCGAGCTGGGCGTCGACCCCTACGGCGGGCGGTACGAGACCGCCGAGCCGATCGCCGAGGTCCTCGCGCGGCACGAGGAGGACGCCGAAGGCCGGAGCGTCGAAGGTCAGAGAGCCGACGCGGCCGGGCGGCTGATCCTCTACCGCGACATGGGCAAGATGATCTTCGCCCACATCCGCGACCAGTCCGGGCAGATGCAGATCGCCCTGCGCAAAAACGCCCTCACCCACGACGACGAGACGCAGTGGAAGCTCGCCAAGCTGCTGGACCTCGGCGACATCGTCGCCGCGAGGGGCCTGCTCCAGAAGTCCCGCACCGGCGAGATCACCATCTGGGCCGACGAACTGACGCTGCTGTGCAAGTCCCTCAACCCCATGCCCGAAAAGTTCCACGGGCTCCAGGACACCGAGACCCGCTACCGCCGCCGCTACCTCGACCTGATGACCAACCCCGACTCACTGAAGCGCTTCGAGCGGCGGGTGGCGATCATCGAGCACATCCGCGGCGCGCTGAAGGACAGGGGCTTCCTCGAGGTCGAAACGCCGATGATGCAGTCCCTCTACGGCGGAGCGGCCGCGAGACCCTTCCAGACCCACCACAACGCCCTCGACGTGGACCTCTACCTGCGGATCAGCCCGGAACTCTACCTCAAGCGGCTGCTGGTCGGCGGGCTGGAAAAGGTCTTCGAGATCAACCGCAACTTCCGCAACGAAGGCATCGACACGTCGCACAACCCCGAGTTCAACATGAGGGAGCCGTACGAAGCCGACAGCGATTATCGCGGGATGATGGACCTGACCGAGGAACTGATCGGCCCCGCGGCCGAGGCGGTCGGCGGCGCCGCGGAACTTCCCTACGGCGAGCAGACCATCGACTACGCCCGCCCCTGGCGGCGGGCGACGTACGCCGATTTGCTCGAAGAACACGCCGGCGTGGCGATGGATGACGTCGACGCCGTCCGGGCGAAGGCCCGCGAACTGGGCGT
>CAYTQL010000237.1:0-5126 GCA_964439555.1 uncultured Planctomycetaceae bacterium
AAGCGGCAGTTTTTGGCATACGGCGGCAGTTTTTGGCATTTCATGGCAGAACGCAGCCGTTTTTGGCATACGGCGGCATTTTTTGGCATACGGCGGCAGTTTTTGGCAGGTTATGGCAGCATTAGGCAGCTTGCGGCAAAGGGCGGCAGTTTTATGCAAAATGCGGAAGAATTCGGCAAAGTTCGGCCGGCGTCCGGCGATGCTCACGGCAGGCCAAAACTCCACTGGCGGGCCCGTTTGGGGCGGCCCGCCGCTTTGAATATCTGCCTTCGCCAAGGTCTTCTCCCGGCCGTGCTACCGGGCATATTCCACGCAGCGGACCTCACGGACGAGCGTCACTTTCACCTCGCCGGGGTAATCCATCTCGTCTTCCACGCGCCGGGCGATGTTGTGGGCGATCTTCGCCGAAAGGCGGTCGTCGACGTTCTCCGCGTCTACAATCACCCGCACCTCCCGGCCGGCCTGGATGGCGTACGCCTGCTTGACACCCTCGAAGCCCATGGCGATCTCCTCCAGCTTCTCCAGCCGCTGGACATACCGCTCCAGGCTCTCTCGCCGGGCGCCGGGGCGGGAGGCGCTGACGGCGTCGGCGGCGGCGATGATCGGCGTGTAGACGCTGGCGACTTCCACGTCCCCGTGGTGGGCGCCGATGGCGTTGACCACCTCTTCCTTCTCGCCGTAGCGCTTCGCGAGGTCCGCCCCGATCTGCGGGTGCCCGCCCTCGACCTCGTGGTCCACCGCCTTGCCGATGTCGTGGAGCAGCCCGCAGCGCCGCGCCAGGCGTCCGTTGAGCCCGAGTTCCTCGGCGATCACCTGCGAGAGGTAGGAGACCTCCATCGCGTGCTGGAGGACGTTCTGACCGTAGCTGGTGCGGAAGTGCAGGCGCCCGAGCAGTTCGACGAGCTTGTTGTGCAGCCCGCGGACGTTGGCGTCGAGCACGGCCTGCTTGCCGTACTCGCTGATCTGCTTGTGGACTTCCTTCTCCGTATTGGCGACGACCTCCTCGATGCGGGTCGGGTGAATCCGCCCGTCCTGGATGAGCTTGTCGAGAGCGCGGCGGGCGACCTCGCGCCGGACGGGGTCGAAGGCGCTGACCACGACCACCCCGGGCGTATCGTCCACGATCACGTCCACGCCGGTGGCCTTCTCGAACGCGCGGATATTCCGCCCCTCGCGCCCGATGACCCGCCCTTTCATGTCGTCGGAGGGGATGTCGATGGCCGAGACGGTGGACTCGCAGGTGTGCTCGGCCGCGTAACGCTGAATGGCGGTGATGATGATCTCGCGCGAGCGGGCGTCGGCCTCCTCGCGGGCCTGCTCGAGGCGCTTCTCGATGACCTGGGCGACCTCGCGTTCCATGTCCTTCTCGACGCGGTTGAGCACCTGCTCCCGGGCCTGCTCGATGGACAGATCGGCGATCCGCAGCAGTTCGTTCTTCTGGCGGCTGAGCACGTCGCTGAGCTGGCGGTCCTTGTCGGCGACGCTCCGCTCGCGCTCGTGGAGGGCCTTTTCGGAGGTCTCGAGCATCCGCTCCTTGGTGTTCACGGTCTCGAGCTTCTGGTCGATGATGTCCTCGCGCTTGGAGAGGCGCTTCTCCTCGTCGCGGAGTTCCTTGCGGGTGGACGCGGTTTCGGTGTCGAAAACCTCGCGGCGTTTGATGAACTCGCTTTTCGCCTCGGCCTCGGCCTGGGCGACGATCTTCTGCGCCTCGGCCTCGGCGGCGGTTTTCTGGGCGTCGAGCTCGGCCTGGTAGTTCGCGCGGCGCGAGCGGTCGATGGCGAACTTGAGCCCGAGGGCGACGCCGACGCCGACGCCGAGACAGATGACCGCCAGGAGAACGGTGACGGTGGTGGAAGCGGCTAGGATTGCCATGGCACGGTCCTTTCAGGTCAGCCGTGCCGAGGAGGGGCTTCGCCGAAACGCTCCGTCCGGCGCCGAGGGCGTCCAATTCACCCGAGCCGCTGCGGAGGGTCCCTGCGCGCAGCGATGTCCGCGGTATCGACTTCAGGCGATGTTCCGCCGGGCGGCGGCGCATGGGAACCCCTCGCGGGCTCCCGGACGCGGCGCCCGCGCCGTTCGAAGGCTCCAAATCGACCCGAAATTGATGCTAAGACGTTGGCTCATGTGAATTTATGACCCGAAGGCCTCACGCCGGCCCGCGCAGGGCCGCGCGTGATGATCGGCGCCCTGCGCCACTCGACGTCCTTTGGTCAAGTTCCCTCTCGGGCGACGCCGGCGACGCCTGCCCCCGCAGGGGCTGGGCGACCGTTGCCGGACGGCCTACGCGAAACCCGCTGCTCGGCCGTCGCTGGTAATGTATTGCGCTTCTATCGGCCGACCCGGGGGCCGACCTGGAGCGGGAGCACAAATTCCCGCGAACGCATGGTAAGCAACGCCTGCGCAGGGCGTCAAGGCTTATCCGACCCCGTTGGGGCATCCACCCAGGGGGCGCATAGTGTGGGCCGGGTTCTCGAGGTGGAGGGAGACCTCGAAAAGAACTCGCAGCGGAGGAGGAGGCCGCTGAGAGCCACCGGCCCACACGAACATCCTTGTACACCGGCTCTTCCGGGCTTGCAAGGACCGAACGCCGTGCGCCCCGGAAATTGGGTGTTTTTACCTCTCGAAATCCCGCGTACCGCGACCCCGACGCCTATGATTTCCCGAAATTCAACCCCGGGCTTCACCGCACGGGGACGCTTGAGACACGCTGCTGACAAACTGCCTCGCGTGGTGCGAGGTGGGCAACTGGCAGACGACCCTGGCAGGTCGTCTACCAGGTCGCGGGATGGGGCGGCCCGGTGTTCGGGTCGCCCCGATTTTATGCGCACGCCGCGAAGCACCGCGTGGGTCCGGACGGCGGGTCGATCTGCCCCCGGCGTTGTCAGTCGAGCATCTCCGCCCGTTCGGCGCCCGGCGCCCGGGCGATGGGCGGTTCCCGCCCGGCTTCCAGCGCCTTGAGCTTCGCCGGCGCCTCGCGGAGAACCCGCTCGACGTCGGTGACGCTGCCGGTCTCCTCCTTGATCTGCTCGGCCGCCTTCCGCTCCGCGATCGTCCACATTTCCCTGGCCTTGTCGGTCCATCCGAGGCGGTAGTAGGTGTCCCCGGCGTGATCGAGGATCACCGGGTGGTCCACCAGCGGGCCGGCCGGCTCGACCGGGGGGACGATGCGGAAATCGCGGGGTTCCTCCACCAGCGTTTCGAGCAGCCGACCGGCACGGAGGAACTCGCCCTGCTTGTAGTAGACCCACGCAAGGGTGTCCAGGAACGCCGGCTGGGCCGGGGCCTGAGCGAGGGCGCGGTTGATCAGCGTTTCGGCGCGGTCGAGGCGGCGATCGTTGTCGGCGTACATGTACGCGCAGTTATTCAGCACCGACGCCAGCTCAGACGCCTTGGCCGACTCGATCGCCAGGACCCGCTCGAAGGTCTTGATCGCCGCGTCGAGCTTGCCCAGCTCCCCGAGGCTCGAGGCCTTGAGGTTCAGCAACTCGATGTTCTCCGAATCGTCCTCGAGATACTTATCCGCCCGCGCGACGGCCGCGGCGTGGTCCCGGATCGATTCGAGGCGGACCAGGTGCTCCCGGCAGCGCCGCAGCGCGTCGCCCGGGCGGGCGGGCGCGGTGCTCGGGCCGGTCGTCGGGCGCGTCGCCGCCTCGGCCTCGAGGGCCTTGCACTGCGTCTCCAGCCAGGCGATCGCCTTGTTCTCGTGCTTCTCGAACCCCAGGGAGAAGGCGACCGCCTCGAGCGGAACGGCGGGCTCCACGTCCCTGTCCAGCCAGGCGTCGGCGAAGGCGATCGCCCGGTCGACCTTGCCCAGCCTGACCAGGGCGTCGAGCTTCGTCGCGCGCAGCCGCGCCAGGCGTTCGGCGTCGGGGTTGGACTTCTCCAACTCGGCGATCTGTCCCTCGAGGCGCTCGACAAGGGCCTTGTGGTGCTCGTGCTCCATCAGGACCAGTCGCAGGCTCCCCTCGACCTGCTCGCGTCCCTCGCCGAGTTCGGACTTGGCCCACGCATCGGCGAAGCCCAGCAGCTTCTCGACCTGCCCGGCGCGGGCGTAAAGCTCCATCTTCTGGATCTTGAGCACGCGCTTGGTGTGTTCGTTGGCGTCCTTGAGCCATTGGTCGATCGCCTCGTGGGCGGTGTCCCACTCGCCCCCGCGGGCGTAGAGCTCCAGCAGCGCCATGCGGGCCTGGAAGACCGACAGGTCGCGGGCGTTCGCCTTCTTCAGGCGCTTCCGGAGCAGGTCGATCGCCTCGGACCGCTTGCCCGCCCCGACCAGGGCGGTGACGTGGAGGTTCTTGAGGAACAGGTCGCCCGGGTCCGTCTCGCGAAGCTCCTCGATGACGGGAATCGCCAGTTCGTAGGCGCGGGCGCCGACCAGGGCGCTGACGTACGGCCGCCCGATGTCCCCGGACTTGCCCGTGGCGAGGTAGAGCTTATGCCAGACCGCCGCAGCGTCGGAGTGCTTGCCCGGGCGTTCGAGCGCCCCGGCCAGCAGGCGGGTGGCGCGGAGGTTGCGCGGGTCCTTCCTGAGCACCTCGGTCAGCTGGGCGACGACCTCGTCGTAGCGCCGGCGGGGCAGGAGGCTGCTCCCGTCGCCGCCCAGCTCGGCGCGGAGCTTGAGCAGCGTCAGGCGCGGGTCGTCGCCGAGTTCGCGGGCCAGCTCGTCCAGCAGCGCCGTCGCCTGCTCGCGGTTCTTGCTGAGCAGGTGCAGCTCGGCCTGCATGAGCTTGGCCTCGGTGCTGGCGGGCATCTGCCGCTCCAGCAGCGACTGGACGCGCTGCGCCTCGCCCAGCGACCGCCGGGAGGTGTAGAGGTCGAACAGTTGGCGGTAGATTCGCTCGTCGTCGGAGTCGATCCGCAGGGCCTTGAGCAGCGTCCGGGCGGCGGCGTCGCCGTCGCCGGTCGCCTGCTGCGCCTCGGCCAGCAGCAGCAGTGCCGGGACGTACTTACCGTCGGTCTCCAGGGCGTCCTCCAGGGCGCGGAGGGCCTTGTTCGCCTGCGACCGCGCCAGGAGCATCTTGCCCCGCAGGTACTGGGCGAGCGGCCTTTTCTCCGCCAACGGCGCCAAAGCCTTGAGCAGCCGGTCGGCCCGGTCGAAGCGCCGCTGGGCGAGGTAGACGTCCAGC
>CAYTQL010000238.1:0-5001 GCA_964439555.1 uncultured Planctomycetaceae bacterium
CACCATCGGCGCGGGTGACCCGGTCGCCCCGTTCAAGATCGAATCCGGTCGCCAGGCGATCCTCAACAAGTACCGCGAGGAGGGCTACCACTTCGCCCGGGTGACCGTGAACCGCGCGAGGCTCGACAAGCAGCGGCAGGTCGTCTACGAGATCGTCGAGGGTCCGGACGTCCACATCCGCAAGATCGTCTTCGAGGGCAACGAGTTCTACAGCGACTGGGGCCTGCGGCAGAAGATCGGGCTCTCCCAGCGCTTCTGGCCGTTTGTGGCGGGGAACCTGGACACCGAGCAGCTCGAGGCGGACGTGCACACCGTCCGCAACCGCTACCGTTCCGAGGGCTTCCTGGACGCAGAGGTGGGGCGGGAGCTGATCTTCTCCGACGACCGCGAGGCGGTGACTGTGCGGTTCCTCGTCGAGGAGGGCCCGCGGTACCGGATCAACGAGTTCCAGTTCGAGGGCAACACCGTCTTCAGCGACGAGGAGCTCGCCCGGCGGATCGCCCTCGAACCCGGCGATTATTTCGAACTGCTCGCCCTCGAGCGCGCCGAGGAAAAGCTTTCCAACACCTACGGCGAGTTGGGCTTCATCGAGGCGCGGGTCAATGTCCGGCGAATCTACGTGGACCCCACCGCCGAGCTGCCGGACTGGGCGACCGACGGCGACAGGCCGACCGCCCTGGTGAACCTGCTCTTCGAGGTCACCGAGGCCGATCAGTACCGCGTCGGGGAGATCAGCATCCGCGGCAACGACGTGACCCAGTCGCGGGTCATCCGCCGCGAGCTGCGGTTCTTCCCCGGTCAGCCCTTCAACACCGTGGCGATGAAGCGCTCGCAGCAACGGTTGATGGAGCGCCGGCTGTTCGACGAGGTGAACATCACCCCCATCGGCGACGCCGAGGACGTCCGCGACGTGCTCGTGGAGATCCGCGAGGGGCGGACCGCCCAGTTCCTCGTCGGGGCGGGCGTGAGCACCAACAGCGGGCTGCTGGGGACCGTGAGCTTCACCCAGCGGAACTTCGACTGGCTCGACTGGCCGGAGAGCTTCCGCGAGTTCGTCACCGGGCGCAGCTTCAAGGGCGCCGGGCAGACGCTGCGGATCGTCGCCGAGCCGGGCACCGAGTTGATGCGCTTCCAGGTCGAGTGGACCGAGCCGTACATCTTCGATCAGCCCTACGCGCTGAACCTCAAGGGCTTCCTCTTCGAGCGCAACCGCGAGAGCTACGACGAGGGGCGCTACGGCGGGGTCTTCAGCATCGGGCACCTGTTCAAGAACCGCTGGTACGGCGAACTGGCCACCCGCGTCAGCGGGATCGAACTGACCGATCTCGATGACGACATCGCCCCCGAAATCCGCGAGGACGCCGGCCGGTCGCTGCTGGTGGGCTTCAAGGGCTCCCTGACCCGCGATCGGACCGACTCCCGCTGGAAACCGAGCACCGGCGACCGCTTCCGCCTCAGCGCCGAGCCGGTCGTGGGGGACTACCAGTTCACCAACGTCGCGGCCGATTACCGCATCTACCGCACCGTCTACGTCGACACGCTGGATCGCAAGCACGTCGTCGCCGGGCGCGTGGGGGCGGGGCATATCTTCGGCGACGCCCCGGTCTTCGAGAAGTACTACGGCGGGGGCATCGGTTCGGTCCGCGGGTTCCAGTATCGCGGGATCAGCCCCCGAAGCCGCGTCAACGACGACCCGATCGGCGGCGATTTCCTGCTGTTCGCCGGCGTCGAGTACATCTACCCGCTCATCGGCGAGGACATCTCCGGCGTGTTCTTCCTGGACACCGGGACCGTCGAAGAGGACTTCGAGGTCACCAGCTACCGCTCGGCCGTCGGGTTCGGCTTCCGCTGGGTCGTCCCGATTTTCGGCCCGGTCCCGATGCGCTTCGACTTCGGGTTCCCGATCAGCAAGGATGATGAGGACGACACCCGCATCTTCAGCTTCTCTCTTGGCTGGACGTTCTGATAGCCTATGCGCGGGCGGCCCGACGGACCGGGTCGTCGATTGTTGACGCACCGCCTTGAATTCCCACGAGGAGAGACCATGAACGCTTCACGCATTACCCTGATCCTTCTGGCCGCTGCGGCCGTGGCGGCCGTGGTGGTCGTCCCGACCATCGGGCAGACCGGCGCCTCCAAGACCCCGACCGCCGGCGCCGTGGCGGACTTCATCGAGGTCTTCAACAACTACGAACGCGCCAAGGAAGCCTCCGCCCAGATGAACGAGCGGATGCGCGAGATCGAGGCCGAGGACAAGAACCGCGGCAAGAAGATCGACGCGGTCAAGATGGAACTCGAGAGCGGGTACAAGCCCGGGTCCGAGCAGTACGAGAAGCGCTTCGCCGACTACCAGCAGATGGTCATCGACCGTCGCGTGTGGCGCGAGATGCAAACCAAGCTCGTCCAGCGGAAGCACCACCGCCTCAGCAAGCAGATGTACGACGAGATTCACCAGATGATCCGCCGCGTCGCCCGCGATCGCGGCATCGACGTGGTGTTATTCAATCGGCGCGACGAACCGCAGACCCAGACCACCCCGGACCTGCTCCGCGAGATCGAGTCCCGCAAGGTGCTCTACGCCCGCGACGGGCTCGACGTGACCATGGTGGTCCTCCAGCGGCTCAACGAAGCCTACAAGGCCCGCCAGTAGAACGGCATTGCGGATTGCCGACCGCGGGCGACGGATTCTCCCGCTCCACGGCCCGTCCGCGAGGCGCGCGCGGCGCGGTTGGCTCTCTGCGACCTGCGTGCCTCGACGGTCGGGGCTCGTCGTCCGGTTGCGGGTCCCCGGTCCGGTGGATAGACTCCTAGGCGCTACATGAACACGCTCTCGCTGACAGTGGGCGAGGTGGCCGAGCGCGTCGGCGGACGCCTCGTCGGGGACGCCGACGTTCCCGTCCGCCGCCTCGTGGGGCTCCGGGACGCCGGTGCGGAGGACCTGACCTTCGCCGTCGACGCCCGGCGTGCCGCCGCGCTGGGCGACTCCGGGGCCGCGGCGGCCCTGGTGCCGGCCGAGCAGGCGGACCTGGGCATCCCGCAGATCGTCGTCGAGGACGTTCAGCGCGCCGTGGCGACGCTCCTGAGCGAGATGGACGAGCCGTCCGACCTCCCTCCGGACGGGGCGGACGCCTCCGCCCTGGTGAGCCCCGACGCCGAGGTGGACCCGAGCGCGGGGGTCGGGCCCGGCGCGGTGATTTCCGCCGGCGCGCGGATCGCGACCGGGGCGCGCATCTGCGCCCGGGCCTTCATCGGCGCCGGCGTCGAGGTCGGCGTCGGGAGTTTCGTCTTCGAAGGCGCAGTCGTTCGCGCCGGCTGCCGCGTAGGCGCGCGCTGCCGGATCGGGCCCAACAGCGTGATCGGGCACGACGGGTTCGGCTACGATACCCGCGAGGGCGTGCATAACCGGATTCCGCACGTCGAGGCGGTGGAGATCGCTGACGACGTGGAGATCGGCGCCGGCGTCTGCATCGATCGCGGCAAGTTCGTGCCCACGCGCATCGGGGCGGGCGCCAAGATCGACAACCTCGTCCAGATCGGGCACAACGTGCAGGTCGGGCGGGGGTGCCTCCTGTGCGGCCAGGTCGGCGTCGCGGGCTCGACGCGCCTGGGCGACTACGTCGTCCTCGGCGGCGGGTCGGGCGTGAAGGACAACATCACCATCGGCGACGGCGTGCAGTGCGCCGCGTATGCGGCCATCGCGCAGGACGCGCCGCCCGGCGAGCGTCTCGCCGGGGTTCCCGCGGTGTCCGCGCGGGACAAGCTCCGGCAGATCAAGGCGGTCGAACGGCTCCCGGAGCTGCTCAAGAAGATCAAGGAACTCGAAGCGAGGCTCAGCGAGCTTGAGTCGCCAACGCACGATTAGTCGGCCCGCCGCCGTCCAGGGTCGCGGGCTCTTCAGCGGCGCCCCCGGGCGTCTGCGCTTCGTCCCCGCCGAACCGGGCTCGGGCGTGGTCTTCGTGCGCGACGATCTGCCCGAGCCGGTCCGCATCCCCGCCCGCATCGACAACCTCGCCAAGCGCAACCGCCGCACGAGCCTCGCCAAGCGCAACCGCCGCACGAGCCTCGCCAACGGCTCGGCCGCGGTGGAGACCGTCGAGCATGTCCTCAGCGCCCTGGCGGGCGTGGGGGTGGACAACGTGCTCGTGGAGGTCAACGCCGAGGAGACGCCCTCGACCGACGGCTCGCCGATGCCCTTCGTCAACGCCCTGCACGACGCCGGACTTACCGAACAGGAGCCCGAAATCGAGCCGCTGGTCATCGACGAGCCGGTGAGCGTCTCGCAGGGCGGAGCGACTCTCGCCGCGGCGCCCGGGCCCGAAGACTGCCTGGATATCCTCTACGACCTGGACTACTCCGACATCCCGTCGATCGGACGGCAGGTCTTCGCCTTCCGTCTTGGGCAGCAGGACTACGCCGAGTCGGTCGCCCCCGCCCGCACCTTCCTGCTGGAGGCGGAGGCGAAGGAGTTCCGCGCCCGCGGGCTGGGCGAGCATCTTTCCGAGCGGGACGTGCTGGTGATGGGCGAACAGGGCCCGCTGGGCGACAATGAGCTGCGCTTCGCCGACGAGCACGTGCGGCACAAGGTCGGCGACCTCATCGGCGACCTGGCCT
The DNA here is from genome assembly GCA_964439555.1 of uncultured Planctomycetaceae bacterium. Lineage (GTDB taxonomy): Bacteria > Planctomycetota > Phycisphaerae > SM23-33 > SM23-33 > CAYTQL01. The sequence continues at coordinate 4,612 of CAYTQL010000238.1, forward strand.
TGCTCGGACGCCCCCTGCGCGGGCGGATCATCGCTGTTCGAAGCGGGCACGAGCTGAACCACGCGCTGGTCCGCGAGCTGGCCGAGCGGCTCGAGATCCGTCGCCGCGCCGAGCGTCTCCGCGGCGAGCCGGTGATGGACATCCGCAAGGTCATGCGCCTGCTCCCGCACCGCTACCCGTTTTTGATGATCGACCGCCTGGTCGAACTGGAGGGTGACCGCCGCGCGGTGGGGCTCAAGAACGTCACGATCAACGAGCCCTTCTTCCAGGGACACTACCCGAATCTCCCGATCATGCCCGGCGTGATGATCCTGGAGGCGCTGGCGCAGCTTTCCGGGCTGCTGCTGAGCCGCCGCCACACATTTCCGGCGTTCCGCCCTACTCCGCCGG
>CAYTQL010000239.1:0-4999 GCA_964439555.1 uncultured Planctomycetaceae bacterium
GCCGCTGCCGACGATTTTCTCCAGCGTTTCGATGGCGGTCTTGTCGATCCGTTCGTTGAAGAAGGCCATGTCTTCCCCGCACTGCTGCAGCACGGCCGTGAAGATCTCCTTGAGAAACTCCTCCGCCAGATCGGCGTCGCCGGCGAGGTCGCAGAAGGCCATCTCCGGCTCGACCATCCAGAACTCGGCGAGGTGTCGCGGCGTGTTGGAGTTCTCCGCCCGGAAGGTCGGCCCGAAGGTGTAGACGTTGCCCAGCGAGCAGGCATAGGTCTCCGCCTCGAGCTGTCCCGAGACGGTCAGATAGGTCGCCCGCGCGAAGAAGTCTTCCGTCCAGGCGACGCGTCCGTCGGGCTCCTTCGGCGCCTCGCCCGGGTCGAGGGTGGTCACGCGGAACAGCTCGCCGGCACCCTCGCAGTCGCTGGCGGTGATGATGGGCGTGTGGACGTACAGGAAGCCGCGGTCCTGGAAAAACTCGTGGATCGCCCGGCAGACGGCGTTGCGCACGCGGGCGACGGCGCCGAAGGTGTTCGTCCGCGTCCGCAGGTGCGCCTGGGTGCGCAGGAACTCGAAGCTGTGGCGCTTCTGCTGCATCGGGTAGCTCTCGGAATCCGCCCATCCGGGCACCCGCACGTTCGACGCCTGGAGCTCTACGCTCTGGCCCTTGCCCTGCGAGGCGACGAGCTCGCCGTCGGCGACGATGCTGCACCCGCTGGTGAGGTGCACGATCTCGTCCTCGTAGTTGGGCAGCTCACCGTCGGCGACGATCTGGAGCGTCGCGAGGCACGAGCCGTCGTTGATCTGCACGAAGCTGAAGCCGCCCTTGCTGGTCCGCACGGTGCGAACCCATCCGGCTACGGTGACCTCGCGGCCGACGGCTTCGGGCGTCAACACGTCCTTGATGAGGGTCCGGTTCATCACCACCTCCGTAGAGCAGACATTATGCCCGGCGAACGCGCCGCTTTCGAGGGCGAAGCCGAGACGCACAGGGAAAGCGCCAAGGCGGCAAGCCGGGACGTGCCACCAGACGGCTGGTACAATCCATCGGCGAGAGACGGCTCGAACCGGGAAGGCGACTGACATGACAGAGATGTTCGATCGACGCAGCTTCCTGAAGCACGCCGGCGCGGGCGCCGCGGGGATGATCGCCGGGGGCGCCCTGACCCGCCGGCTGCTCGCCGCGTCCGGGAGAAAGGCCCGCAAGCCCAACATCGTCCTCATCTTCACCGACGACCAGGGCTACCAGGACCTCGGCTGCTTCGGGTCCCCCAAGATCCGCACGCCCAACCTCGACCGCATGGCCGCCGAGGGCGTGAAGTTCACCGACTTCTACGTGGCCTCGCCGGTCTGCACGCCGTCGCGGGCGGCGCTGATGACCGGCTGCTACCCCGCCCGGGTGGGGCTCGCCAGCGGCGTGCTGTTCCCGAAGCACGACCGCGGGTTGAACCCGAAGGAGGTCACCATCGCCGAGTGGCTCAAGCAGCAGGGCTACGTCACGACGTGCATCGGCAAATGGCACCTCGGTCACCGCAAGCCCTTCCTGCCGACCCGCCAGGGCTTCGACAGCTACTTCGGCGTCCCGTACTCCAACGACATGTTCACAGAGGCCCCCGACGGACGCCGCGGCGCGGTGCTGATGGAGAACGAGGGCGTCCACGAACACCCGGCCGACCAGGACACGCTCACCAGGCGCTATACCGATCGGGCGGTGAAGTTCATTGCCGCCAACCGTGACAAGCCGTTCTTCCTGTACCTTCCGCACACGATGCCGCACATCCCGCTGGGCGCGTCGAAAGAGTTCCGCGGCAAGTCCGAGCGCGGGCTCTACGGCGACGTGATCGAGGAAATCGACCATTCGGTGGGGCGGGTGCTCCCGGCGCTCAAGGACCACGGGGTGGACGAGAACACGCTGGTGATCTTCACCTCCGACAATGGACCCTGGCTGAGCAAGGGCAAGCGCGGCGGCTCGGCGCTGCCGCTCCGGGCGGGCAAGGGCACGACCTACGAGGGCGGCATGCGGGCGCCGTGCATCATGCGCTGGCCGGGGAAGGTCCCCGCGGGGAAGACCTGCGACCAACTCGCGACCACGCTGGACCTGCTCCCGACGCTCGCGAAGCTCGCGGGCGCCGAGCCTTCGGACGACCGGGTCATCGATGGGATGGACATCCGGGAGCTGATCCTGAACCCCACGACCACGAAGACGCCGCGGGAGGAGTTCTTCTACTTCTCGACCCGCGGGGACCTCCAGGCCGTCCGCAGCGGCAAGTGGAAGCTTCGCATCGCATCCCGACCCCGGCGCAAGGAGCCCGCGAAACCCGAGCTCTACAACCTCCGCGAGGACATCTCGGAGAAGAAGAACCTCGCCGACGAGCACCCGGAAGTGGTCAAGAAGCTCCAGGCGAAGATGGAAGCCTTCGAGGCCGAAATCAAGAAGAACGCCCGCCCCGTCGGGCGCGTCCCCCAGAGCCGCTCATGAGCAAGCCCGGCCGGTAACCCCGACAAGAAAGTTGCCCGTCGCGCCCGGGGTTTGGTATAGGGGTGTGGTCGATTGGCTGGGAATCACGGACGAGGATGGAGTATGGCGAAGGAACGTGCGCACCGGGCGGTGAGCCTGGTGATCGTCGGGGAGGTCATCGGGCTATCGGTGCTGGGCGTGTTGGCCGCGGCGCGGTGGCTGGGGCAGACCCCCGCCGGGGAGAAGGGGGCGCTCGGTGCGATCGGGGATTCGGTGCTCGGCCCGAAGATTCCGCCGCTCCCGCGGGCGCTCGTCGGGGCCGATCGACGGCTCCGGCGTCTGCGGAACCCCCGGATCGTCGTCAAGAAGTCCGAGCACGTCCTGAGCGTCTACGACGAGGGGGAACTCGTCAAGGAGTACCGCTGCGCCGTCGGCAGCGGGCGGACCGACAAGACGCGCGAAGGCGACCGCTGCACGCCGGAAGGGCGTTTCTACGTCTGCGTGAAGAATCCGCAGTCGCGGCACGTGCTTTCACTGGGACTGAGCTACCCGAACCGGGAAGACGCCCGCCGCGGCCTGGAGGACGGGCTGATCAGCCGGAACGAGTACGAGCGGATCGTCTACGCCATCGACCGCGGACGCCGCCCCCCGTGGAACACTGAACTGGGCGGGGAAATCATGATCCACGGTCGCGGCGCGGGACGGGACTGGACGGCCGGGTGCGTCGCCCTCGGGGACGACGAAATCCGCGAACTCTATCCGCGGATCCCGATCGGCACGGAAGTGGTGATCCAGCCGTAAGCGGGCGAGATCGCGCGCCCCCGCCCGGCGTTGGCATCCTGTTGCCCCGCGGTTACGCCCCCGTTGCGGCTTTCTTCAGGATCGCGTCGAAGGCCATCCGGTAGACGTCCGGGCGGTTGAAGCCCGGCAGGCGGACCTTCTCCTCGCCCTTGACGAAGACGATGATCATCGGGATCGCCCGAACCTGGTAGGCGTGGGGCAGGGCGGGGGACTCCTGGCAGTCGATCTTCACGAACTTCAGCCTCCCGCGGTACTCCTCGGCGATCTTTTCCAGCACGGGCGCCAGCTCCCGGCAGGGCGGGCAGCGGTCGGAGTAGAAATCCAGGACCACGGGCGTCTCGGCGTTGTTGAGGACGTCGTCCAAGTCGGCCATGTCTTCCACGGCCATCACGAGCGGGGGCTCCTGGAAGAAGACGAACGCCACGCCGACCCCCAGCCCTGCGCCGAGGACCACGCCCAGCAGCGGGTTGGCGAGCTTGAAATACCCCACGGCGCCGCCCGACAGTGCGGCCACGACGGCTACGAGGATCATCGTCGGTGTCATATCCCGGATCTCCCTGTGGTGAGAGTGTCTCAGGATGCCCATCGGCCGGGCGGGGGTCGGGCTTGAGCAGTGCGCATGAAAACGGACGCGACGGGCGGCTCGGCCGCGTCGCGTCCGCGGAGGTTCGCTATACCGGCGGAGCTACTGCCCGGCGTCGTCCGGGTTGTAGTTTCGTTTGGCGGGTTTGACGACCAGCCCGTTGCGGATCGCCTCGGTGGAGACCTTGATCCGCTTGACCTGTCCGTCGACCACGGCGCGGACGCGCTGGATGTTCGGCTTGAACGTGCGCTTGGACTTGGCGGTGGTCTTGCGTCCGACGCCGCCGAGGTACTTGGCCTTGCCGCGGCGGGAGTACTTGCGTCCGCTGCGGGTCTTCTTCCCGGTAAAGTGGCACTTGCGTGGCATGGTGTCGCTCCAGGTATCAACGCCCGACGCACCGGCCGGGCTCAACTCTTGCTTATTTCGTCGTCAGTCTTATTTCGTCGTCAGTGGAACCGCACAGTATACCGCCGGACCCGGCGGGAGTCCACCACGGAGTGCACCCTGTAACCGCAACGGGTGCGCCTCCGCTCTGTGGCGTATCCGCGCGCATCGGCGATCCGCACTCCGCGATCGCCGCTACTCTTCTTCCTTGTCCGCCTTCGCCTTGGCGACGATCTGCTGCTGGACGTTCCCCGGAACCGGCTCGTAGTGGGAGAATTCCATCGTGTAGCTTCCCTGCCCGCCGGTGACCGAGCGGAGCTGGGAGTTGTACTGCATCACTTCGGCCAGCGGCGCCTGGGCTTTGACCACCACCATGTTGCCCGGGAGCATCTCCTGGCCCTGGATGCGACCGCGCCGGCCGGAGAGGTCGGAAGCGATATCGCCCATGTGGTCGGCGGGGATGGAGATTTCCATCTCCACGACCGGTTCGAGCAGCACGGGCTTGGCCTTCTGGATTGCGTCGATGAAGGCGTTCTTGCCCGCGGTGCGGAAGGCGACTTCCTTGGAGTCCACCGGGTGGTGCTTGCCGTCGGTGACCGCCACGAAGACATCCTGGAGCGGGTAGCCCGCGATCGCCCCGGCCACGCAGACGTCGTTGACGCCCTTCTCGATGGCGGGGAGGAACTGGCGGGGGATCGACTCGCCGAACAGCTCGCCGACGTACTCGTAGCCCGCGCCGCGCTCCGTCGGCTCGACCCGCAGGTACACCTCGCCGAACT
>CAYTQL010000240.1:0-4974 GCA_964439555.1 uncultured Planctomycetaceae bacterium
GCTTCACGATTTACGACGACAAGATGACCTTGACAGGACTCACTTCATGGGAGAAGCTATGATCATCCGACGAAGCGAAATGAACGCCAGAACGATCGAGAGCTGTCACGGCGGAAAGGGCGCGCTCGAGTGCATCGAGCTGTTCAACGAGCCCGGGCGGACCGCGCCGGGGCTCAAGTTTGCCCACGACGACATCGTCCCGCCCGGGGCGACCATCGGCGAGCATACGCACGAGGAGGACGAGGAGATGTATCTCATCCTCGAGGGCGTCGGCGAGATGACCTGCGACAGGCGAACCTTCCCGGTCGGGCCCGGCGACCTCTGCCTCACCCGCCTCGGAGGCAGTCACAGCCTCCGAAACACCGGCCGGACGCCGATGCGGATCATCGTCGTCGGGGTGAATGCGTAGGACCGGCGCGCACATTTCGAAGACCGCGGAGCTTTGCGGGGGCGGGTCTCGAGGCGGGGATCCGGACGCGCAGGTCCCCGCGCCGCGATGCCCGCGTTTCGTGCGGTACGCTCCGGTCATCGCCCGATGATGATTTTCTCTCCGTCGAAGCTCACCTTCTGCTTGCCGAGCTCGGCGCTCGCGTCGAGGCCCTTGCCGCGGACGTTGACCTTCGGGGCGTCCTTGCGCTGGACGGTGAAGACCACGAAGTAGTCCTCGCCGCCGGTGGCGTAAACGGCGTTGACGTCGCGGGTGGTCATCTGCCCGCCCTTGGACCCGGCCTTGATGCGGTACTTCCGTTTGCCGGCGACCAGTTCGAGCTTGATGTTCCTGGGGGACAGGAAGGTCGCCCGCATGCTCGCATCGCCGTAGTCCATCACGAAGGCGCCGTTCTTCTCGTCGATCGTGACCTTCAGCGCCTCGGTCCGGGGCAGTTGCCAGCGCCAGAGGGTCTGCTTGGCGCCGCGGACCTTGTCCGCCACGGCCAGCAGGGCGGGGGCGCCGCTCTTGCCGGAGTAGTCGATGGCGACAGCGCGGAGCCCGGTGATGCCCGTGTCGCCCCGCCCGGCGGGGTTGCGCACGCCGTGGCGGTCGTAGAGTCGCACGCCCTCGCGCTTCCCGGCGTAGAGGTCGGTCAGGTCGATGGTCACCGCGCCGGAACCGTTTTTCTGCGCCTCGTAGTGGGTCACCTGCCCGGTCGCCCCGCCGGAGATCGCATCGGCCGGGAGGTCCACCACCGGCTCCTGCCAGCGGTCGGCGCCGCGACTGGACGGGCCCGTCGCCCAGACATGCCCGAGCCCCAGCAGGCGGATCGTCCCGGCGTTGGGGTGGTTCCACCCGCCGATGGGGTGGGCTTTGGCGAAGAGCTGGAAGACGAAGTCGTTCCGTCCCTGCCAGTCGTTGCGGAAGCAGAAGAACCCGAAGGTGCTCGCCTGCCAGGTCAGCGGGAGCACCTTCCCCGGCGACCGGGGCGTGACGGGCGGGCCCCCGACCTCCTGCATCAGCGGGTAGCGGACGAAGGCGAAGGGCGTCATGCCCTTGAGCGTCGGGGCGGTTTTCTCGGCGTCGGCCCCGGTCAGGCGGTTCCAGTACCACAGCAGCGCCGGCTTGTAGCGCTCGGGGACCAGCGGGAAGCCGCGCTGCACGTGATCGAGTTCCAGCTTGGGCGTTCCGTTGATGTCCTGGGCGACGATCTTCCCGTCGTCATGGAAGATCATCGGCATCAGCTTGCGGACGCAGAACAGCTCGATGTCCTTCTCGGGCGTGACCCCGTGCCCGAACATCCCGTGGAACATCGAGGCGTAGAGCATCGGCTCGCGGACGGAGATCGCCGAGTAGGAGCCCGTCTCCGGCTGGAAGCCGCCGGTCCCGATGCCCTGGCGGTAGTAGCGCTTCATGTGACGCCGCCCGAGGTGGAACCACTGGAGGTAGCGGACGTCGATCTTCCCGCGGGCCTCCCAGACCTTGCAGGCGTAGCGCCAGTCCTTCAGCGTCTCGGCGTGCTCGCCCATCCGCTCGTCGAGGTACGCCTGGGCTTCCTCCTCGGTCGTCTCGATGAGCTTGGGCTGCATCAGGTGGCGTCCCCAGGGCTCGCAACGCCCGATCGGGGCGACGACCAGCAGGGGGTAGAGGCCCTTGTCGATCTTGGCGTACCCGCCTTCCTCGATCTTCTTCCCCGCGAGGTAGAACGTCGCCGGGGAGTAGTTCGCCCTCAGGCGGACCCACCGCGACTTGTCGTTGCGGATGACGGTGTAGAAGTAGCTCGTGGAGTCGTACACCCGCCCGATGGCGTTGGTGATGTCGATCATGGGCTTGCCGCCCATCATCCCCTTGGTCTGCCAGTAGCCCTTGTCCTTCTCCTTCGAAACGTGCCGCCAGGTTTCCTTCCGCCCTCGGTAGGCGACCTTCCCGCCGACTTCCGGGCGGACCTGCGCCGGGTCCAGGGGTCGTTCGCCGATCCGCGGTCGGTATCCGCCGACATAGATCCAGTCGTCCGGCATCGTCGCGTCGGCGTAGGCGTGGACGGGCGCGCCCTCGGACGGCTCGTACTCGGTGTCGGGAGCGATCTTCTTGTGGGTCTGGGGCTTCTCCGGCTCGTCGGGCTTGTCCCCGGGGATGCCCCACATCGCCAGCGAGCCGATGGCCCCGGCGCCGCGCATGGGCCCGGAGTAGTTGCTGCACGGGTGCCAGTTCGCCTTGCGGGTGATCCGCCGGAGCTGCCAGTAGAGCATGGGGATAACCTGGTCGAAGTAGGTCGCCAGCTCGGCGTGCTTCTCGTCGTCCCAAGCCTCGAAGCACAGGTCGTAGGCGGTGGCGATCTGCGTGATCCGCGGGCCCCAGGCGTGCCCGAGACTGAAGGCGCCGGGGCCGAAATCCGCCTTCTCCTTCTTCACCGCCTTCCAGGCCTTGTCCGCCCAGGCCTTCTCGCCGGTGAGCTGGTGCATCAAACCCATGGCGATCGCGTCGCCGGTGGCGTTGGTGAGGCGTTTTTTCGCGGCCGGGCCGAAGGACGGCATGGCGAGCTTCGCCTTGAGCTCATCGAGCCGGTGCTTGCGGAAGAGCATCCGCGGGCGCTCGCCGGGGGTCACGGGCTTGAAGCCTTCCGGCGTCTGCGGCGGGTCGGCAAGGCTCAGCGAGACCTTCCCGGTGACGGTCTTGTCCAGGAAGGTGCACTCGTACGTCCCTTCCCAGGCGTCCTCCGCCTCGGCGGGCTTGGCGCTGAGGCGGATGTCCGCCCGTCCGCCCTCGGTCCACGGGTCGCCCATGATGCGCATGTGGATTTTCGCCGAGAGGGTCCCCTCGTCGAGCGAGAACTCCTCCATGCGTCCGATGTGCTCGCCGTTGTCGAAGTTCAGGGCGGTCCCGTAGACGAACCCCCAGACCCCGTCGCGGGCGAACGCCTCGCAGTGCAGGTCGAAGCGGTCCTTTTCGGGCTCCCCCCGGTGCAGCGGGCCGCGGAGCACGAACGACAGGTCGGTGTTCTCGATGTCCGCCGCTGCCGCCGGGATCGCGGCGCCCAGCAGCACCGCAGCGATCAGCGTAGTCCGGAACGTGCGCATGGCATCTCTCCTTCCACGAAGGGCGTCGAATGGTCAGTGGATCCGCACGTTAAACGATATCCCCGCCGAACGGTATCCCCGCATCGCGTCGCGTCCAGCTCAGAGCGGCCGGAACTCCTCGCCGGTCCCGCGTCGTCCTTCCTCCACCGCGGTGGAGCGGTCGTGACGGGGATAGCCGACGGGGTGGTCTCGCCAGCGGGGCGCCACGCGCACCTGCTGGGTTCCGAAGGGGTCGCCAGTCCGTTCGAGGTGTTCGGCGAGCAGGCGTCCACTATACCGGACCGGCGTGGAGAGCGGCAGGACTTGTGCACCGGTTCGGGGCAGTCGCACCGTCGTGGAACGCCCGGGGGCGCGGCGGAATCGTGGTCGGTGCTCGCCCTGCGGGCTGCGCTCCAAACCACGACGCCCTGCGCTCCGTCGGGCCCCGATTGGGCTCGCTTGTCGGCGCGGCGGGGCTCTGGTAGAGTTCGCCCCGGCGGGGGGTGCGAAGTGGAGAGCCCATGGGCGACGGCGCGGCGGCGGACATCTACACGCGGGCATGGCACGGCGACCAGCCGTACGACGAGAAAGAGCGCATCCGCCTGCGCAAGTGCTGCGAGCTGTTCCGCGAGCACGCCGACGCCGAACGGCTCGACGCCTACCGCCTGCTGGATATCGGGTGCGGCATCGGCCCGCTGCGGGAGTGGCTCCGGACGGAGCGGTTCGAGATCACCGGGCTGGAGATGTCCCGCGAGGCGGCCGCGATCGCCCAGCGAAGCTACGACCGCTGCCTCATCGGCGACGTCGAGGCGCCCTGGTCGCTGGCGGACGCGGCGTTCGACGGCGTCCACGCCGGGGCGGTCCTGGAGCACGTGGTGGACTGGCACGCCCCGCTGAACAACGCCAACCGCGTGCTCCGTCCGGACGGGCTGCTGGCCGTGGCCGTGCCGAACCTGCGGTACTGGAAGGAGCTGCGCCGGCTGATCCGCGGGCGTCAGCCGCACTGGCTCAAGGAGATGGGGCACCTGCACGCCTACACGCCCGGGTTCCTGCGCTCGCTGCTGGAACTGCACGGGTTCGAGGTGGTCTCGATGGAGGCGGACCGGGTCAACCTCCCGATGCTCCCCGACAGCCGGCGCCTCTGCCGGCGCTTCGCGGGCATCGGGTCGGTGCTCATCGCGGCCGGGCGACTGCGCCGGCGGACGCGGATCGAGGACGTGGGCAAATCCCACCTGTTCGAGAACTACCGGGAGGTCGGGTTGCGGAGCATCGAGGCGCCGGGCGAGGGTGAGGGTGGGTGAGGGAACGCGCAGGTTCCTGTGCGTGCGATTGCGGGTCTCAGAGGTCTTCCGGCTCCCAGCTTGTCTCGAACCCGCGACTGTCGGACCATTTCTTGGACTGGACCTTCTGGTCGGCGAAGAGGATTTCCACGCGGGCGTAGGGCTGCTGGTTGCCGTCACTCCAGCGGTCGGAGAACTCGGCGTCCGG
>CAYTQL010000241.1:0-4968 GCA_964439555.1 uncultured Planctomycetaceae bacterium
GGCCGACCCCACGTCTTCGCTGACGCCGTCCGGGCGGAGCATGGCGTGGTCGATCATTGCGGCGAGCTGCTCGCGGTCGGGCTGGGTCACGGGAGGTCTCCTGTTGCCGGGTCGAGGCGGGAACCGATACCACTGATGGCGCCGTATACCGCATGGGCGCGTCGATTTCGAGCCTCCGCTCGCCGCGCGTTCGCACGGGTCGTCGCGCCGGGACCGCCATGGAACGCCTCCGCGTCTGTCAACTGATCACCGAGCTCGCCCCCGCCGGGGCGGAACGCTGCGTCTACCAGCTTGCCACGGGGCTGGACTGCGAGCGATTCGAGCCCCGCGTGATCGCGCTGCGCGGGGGGGAGGTGGGGCAGTGGCTCACCGAGCGGGGCGTGCCCGTGGACGTGCTCGGGTTGCGGGGCAAGTGGGACGCGACGCGGCTGTTCCGGCTGGTCGGGCTGCTCAACGCCGCCCGCCCGGACATCCTGCACACGCACCTGTTCCACGCCGACCTCGCCGGGCGACTGGCCGGGCGGTTGATCGGGCTGCGGCGACTGGTGCACACCATTCACGTGGCCGAGGCGAGGTTCCGCCCGTGGCGGTTCACCCTCCCGCGGGCGGCGCCGCTCGAGCGCGAGCGGCTCATCTGCGTCTCCGAGGCCGTCCGGCGGCATCACCTCCGCCGCACGGGGCTCTCGCCGGAACGGTACCGTGTGATCCGCAACGGGATCGACGTGGGCGCGTTCGCCCGCGACGAAGAGCGCCGCCGTGCGCTGCGCCGGCGGTGGAGTCTGAGCGACGATCAACCGTTGCTGGCGTTCGTGGGGCGCCTGGACCGGCAGAAGGGCGTGGATACGCTCCTGGGGGCGATGGCCCATCTCGGGGCCCGGGGCGCGCCGGCCGAGCTGGTCATCGCCGGGGACGGACCGCAGCGGGGAATGGTCGAGAACTTCGTCGCCCGCGCCCACGGCGGGGCCCACACGCGCTTGCTGGGCTGGCGTGACGACGTCGCCGCGCTGCTCTCGGCGGCCGACGTGTTCGTGCTCCCGAGCCGGTGGGAAGGCTTCGGACTCGCCGCCGTCGAGGCCATGGCGGCCGGGCTCCCGGTCATCGCGACGCGCGTTCCGGGGCTCAGTGAAGTCGTCGCCCACGGACGGACCGGGCTGCTTCTGCCCCCCGGCGACGCGACGGCCCTGGCCGAGGCGATCGTCGAGCTGATCGAGGACCCGACGCTCTGCGCCCGCTTGGGCCGGGCCGGACGGAAACGCGCCGGGGAGCTGTTCTCGCTCGAGCGGTTCCTCTCCGAGCATGCAGAACTCTACGACGACCTCGCCCGTCCACTCTCGCGATGAAGAGCCGCAGCACTGCGAATTTCCCCCAATTCACGTCACGTTAAGCGAGGCGGCGCGCCGATAACACGAATACGGACGGGCCCCGCGCGATCGGCGCGGGCGAATCTGTGACAACCGCATCGACTTCGAGGACGCCGGATCGGCGGACGACGGGCCCGGGCATGGGCGTTGTCGTCATGCGAACCGCCAGGGCTCTGCGGGCTCGCACCGGGATCGCCGCGGGACGCAGGCCGGGCCGGCCGCGCCGCAGGGCGGACGCGTAGCTCGCCGGGCGTCCGGATCGGATTTTCGAAACTTTTCTCGATCCACATCTAGGGCGTCCGTCGGAGCCGACGCATACATCTGGGCTCGCGTTTGGGCTCCGTTCGCATACGGGTCTGTTCAGCGTGTTGTTTGCTGTGATTTTTTTCTTGTCCTTCTCCCTTGTTATGGCTAAATTTCCCTGTACAACCCTTCCAGTGGAAGATCGGTCCTGAAGATGGCAATGTTTGTCGGGGAATTCGAGACGACCCTGGATGCCGCCAAGCGGCGTCTGGCGATCCCTGCCGCGTTGCGGGAGGACATCGACCCCGAGATCGACGGAAGCGGATGGGTCCTGGTGCTGGGGAACGACCGGCACCTCTGGCTTTACCCGAACGGGTATTACAAACGCCTGTTGAACCAGAAGAAGCGCTCGCTGCTGCCCAAGCGGCAGGACCGTCTGGTGGGGATGATGTTCGCGATGGCCCGGCAGTTGAAGCCGGATTCGCAGGGACGGGTGGTCCTCCCGGAGCGGTCGATGAAGCGGGCGATTCTGGATGAGAACATCACCCTCGTCGGGATGGACGATCATATCGAGGTCTGGCCGAGCGAGGAGTGGGAGAAGCACGTGGACGAAATCCTGCCGAACTACGGCGAAATGTTGTTCGACGCGGCCGAGCGCATGGACGACGCGGAAGGTCGCGCCGAGTGAGTCACGACGCCCCGGAGCGGGACGGACCCCGCCCCGGGGCGCCACGCCGCCGATCGGCAGAGGCAAGCTTGACCCGGTGAAAGGAGTCGCAGCGATGCCCACGCTCGACGCGAAGCACGGGCGCACCCGCCGGCAAGGACGCCGCGCGGCGACGCTCGCGGAGCTGCGCCACAGACTGGCCGATCCGACCTCCCTGGACGCCCAGTCTCAGCAGCGCCTGCTGGAGTTGGAGAACCGACTGGCGCGTCTCCAGGCGGCGGGCGGGGCATTCGCCCGGGTCAATCTGAGTGAAGCGGCGGCGGACGCGGTCACGCTGGCCGTGGTCGTCGCCTGACGGGTATACAGGGACCGTCGCGATGGAGCGCGACGCCGGGCACCGGCCGGTGCTCACGGAGGCCGTGGCGCGACTGCTCGCGCCCGCCGGTCGGGCCGTCCTGCTCGACTGCACCGTCGGGCGGGGCGGGCACGCCGAGCGCCTCCTCAGCCAGGCCGGCGCCCAGGCGACGCTGATCGGGATTGACGTCGACGAGGAGAACCTGCTCTTCGCCCGGCGTCGCCTCGAACGCTTCGGTCCGCGGGTCCGGTTGTTTCAGGCGAACTTCCGCGAGGTGTTCGAGGTGCTCCGCCAGGCGAATGTCGACGCCGTTGACGCCCTGCTCGCCGACTTGGGCGTGGCCTCGACGCACCTCGATGAGCCCGAGCGGGGCTTCAGCTTCGCCGCCGAAGGTCCGCTGGACATGCGCCTCGACCGCCGCAGCGAGACGACCGCCGCGGACCTGGTCAACACGCAACCGGAACGGGAGCTGGCCGATCTGATCTACCGTTGGGGCGAGGAGCGGCTCAGCCGGCGGATCGCGCGGGCGATCGTCCGCGAGCGGGCCGAACGCCCCATCCGAACGACCGGGCGCCTCGCCGAAATCTGCCGCCGGGCATATCCGCCCAAGGCCCGGCGCGGGCGCATCCACCCCGCCACGCGGACGTTCCAGGCGCTGCGGATCGCCGTGAATGACGAAATCGGAGCCCTCGAGACACTGCTCGGGCGTCTCCCGGACGTGCTCAGCGGCGGGGGACGGGCCGCGATCATCAGCTTCCACTCCCTCGAGGACCGCCCGGTCAAGCGGCGGTTCCGCGATCTCGCCGAGGCGGGGCAGGTGCGCCTGCTGACCAGGAAACCCCTCCGCCCGGACGAAGAGGAAGTCGCCGCAAACCCGCGCAGCCGTTCGGCCCGGCTGCGGGCGATCGAACGAACCCCGGACCCGGAGAGCAGACCATGACGCGAGAAAGCCGCATCGGCATGATGGTGGGACTGGTGTTCATCGTGATGTTCGGGCTGGTGATCTGCGAGCTCGCCGGACCGGGCCCGCAGCGTCCGCGTCCCGCGGCCGGGGCGCCGCGCGAGCGCGACTCACTGGACGCCGCGCCGCTCTTCGAACCGGCCGAGGAACGCGTCGAGGTGCCCCTCGCCGCCGGCAGCGACGCCGGGGGGGCGCGCGAAGAGGGCTCGGTGAACGTGGCGATGCTCCCCATGGCCGAGCGGTCGCGCGGCGGGGTCGTCGAGTCACGCGTCCACGCGGGCGAAGAAGAGAGCCGGGCGGAGACCCGGACGCCGCATCGCCGGGAGAGCCCTGCCCGATCGCGGGGCGCCGCGCGGCGCCGCCGCCCGGCCGGGCGGACCTACACGACCGTCGCGGGCGACTCGCTGATCCGCATCGCCCGCAAGACCTACGGTCGTGAGCACGCACAGCAGTACAGGCGCATCTACGAAGCCAACCGCAATGTTCTGCGCAGCCCGAGCGTCGTGCCCGTCGGGGTCCGCCTGGTCATCCCCCCGCTGGAGGGCGAGGGCGAAGGCGACAGCGCCGCGCCGCCCGCCGCTTCCGGCGTCCGCGGCAACGCGGGCGCAGCGCTGGAGCAGGTGCGCCGGCACGTCTCCGGGCGCGCCGCCGGCCGGAGGTACGTCACCCGGCGTGGCGACACCCTGACCGCGATTGCCCGCAAGACGATGGGCGGGGCCGGCACGGCCGCCGTCCGCCGGTTGTACGCCGCCAACCGGGACGTGCTGCGCAACCCGAACGTGGTCCCGGTCGGGGTCACTCTGACCATTCCCGAATGAATCGAGCATGAGATACGCGCTGGTCATCGTGATGCTTTCGGCCACGGCTGTGGCGCTGGTGCACATTCGCCGGGCCGAGGACCGCACCCGGCACGAGACCGAGCAACTGCGACTCAGGGAGGTCCGCCTGCGCCGCGAGCTGCACGACGTGCAGCTCCGGATCAGCGAGCTGACCGCCCCGCGCGAACTGCGCCGCCGGGTGGACCGCACGGCGCTGGACCTGATTACCGAGAATACCCAGGACCCGTACGTCGCCGGACGCCCGACGGCGCTGGACGGGCGGCACTGACCCCGGCGGCGACGGACCGCCCCGAACCATGGACACCCCGGACGGACGAGTCCGCTACAACCTGCTCTTCGGCGCGATGATGCTCGCCGTCGTCGCCCTCGGCGTGCGCCTGGCGCTGCTGATGGGCGCCGAGCAGGAACGGGCGGCGTTCCTCGCCGAGATGCAGCACGTCCGGGAAGTGCCCCTTCCGGCGCGGATCGGCGGCATCTTCGCCCGCACCCGCGGCAGAGCGGTCCTCCTGGCCGGGTGCGAGCAGGTCCCCAGTTGCTTCGCG
>CAYTQL010000242.1:0-1979 GCA_964439555.1 uncultured Planctomycetaceae bacterium
CGGTCGGCGAACCGAGCTGCACGTGCTGGGCATCGGTCCGGCCGTGCTGGTGGGCATGCCCGCGGATTACTCCGGCGAGCTGTCCCACCGGCTGCGCCTGTGGTGTCGCGCCGAGGGGCTCCCGCTGCCGATCGTTACGAGCTTCAACGGGGATTTCGTCGGCTACCTGCTCCCGCATGAGCGCTATGCGAAGGGCGGGTACGAGACGCGGGCGATGAACCTTTTCGGGCCCTGGTGCGGGGAGTACGTGCACCGGCTCGCGGCGTCGGGGGTTCGGCGGGTGGTGCGGGATTTCTCCTGTTGCGAAAAACCGCAGGTTCGATCGCCCTCTTCCGATAAGATACGTTGATGGGGTGGATTCGTTTGGTCGATATAGTAGCGTGACGTAACTGCCGATCGGGCCTGAAGGAGTGCCCCGGTTTCTCGTCGGCGTTTCCGCGGGGAGCCACTGGCGAGGAAGGAGCCGTGGATGCTGGTGCTGTCTCGACAACGGGATGAGACGATTATCATCGGCGACGACGTGGAGATCACCGTCGTCGACATACGCGGGGAGAAGGTCCGCCTGGGCATCGCCGCCCCCCCGCATGTCCCGGTGCACCGGAAAGAAGTCTACGAGGCGATGAAGCGTGAGAAGGAAGCCGCCGCCCGCGCCGAAGGCAAGACGCCCGACGGGGTGGAGTCGCTCGCGCGGCGCAAGGAACAGCAGCGCCGCGAGCAGGAAGGGGACTGACTCCCGGCGTCGCCGGGCCTTTCCCGCCGTTCCCGGACACAACCCCGCGACTCGGGCATCCGAACCTGGGTCTGCGTGCTCTACGACGCCTCCCCCGAAACGCCCGCCCCGGGCGAGTGGACCGCCGCGTGGGATTCCAGCGCCGGCAGGTGGAGGATCTCTCCCAGTGCATTGACGCACAGCGGCTCGTAGCCCGCGGGCGTGCAGCGGCGCAGTTCCTGCATCGCCGCCACCGGCGTCATGGCCGGGCGGTGCGGACGGTCGTGGGTCATGGCGTCGTATGCGTCGGCCACCGCGAGAATACGGGCGCCGATGGGGATCTCCCGCCCCCGGAGCCCGCCGGGGTAGCCCGTTCCGTTGACCCGCTCGTGGTGGGCGGTAATCGCCGGGAGCACCGACCGCAGCGACTCGAGCGGTTCGAGAATCTCCCCGGCGACCTCCGGGTGCCGCTGTACGGAGCGGTAGGTCTCGGTCGCCAGTCGCCCCCGCTCGGCCAGGAGACCCTCCGGAATCGCCAGCAGCCCGATATCGTGGAGGCGCCCGGCGAGGTGCAGCTCCGCCGCGGCGTCCTCGGAGAGCCCGAGTTGGAGGGCGACTTTCTCGCACAGCGCTCCGACGCGGTTGCTGTGGTCCCGCGACCAGCGGCAGCGCTGTTCGGAGAAGTGCACGATCCGAAGCAGGACGTCGACGTAGTGCGATTCGGCCTCCACCGCGGCGCTGCGGAGCCCCTGCTCGGACTGCTCCAGCCCGTCGACCGCGCGGTAGAACCGCATCCAGACGAGCACGGCGATGCCCAGCAGAAGCCCGGCCAGGCCGACCAGGCTCGGGCGCGGGGCCCAGAGCCCCAGGGCGGCCGAGACGACCAGCGCCCCGACGACCGCGACGACGGAAATCCGCCGCAATTCCTCACTCAGTGCCCTTCGACGGGATGTGATGGTCTCCATGCTTTACCTGCGCTGTTGCCCCGACGTGTCGGAAACCTACGATCCCTTTCGCGGACGAGCCAAGCCGCCCGCCCCGAAACCCGCTCCCGGCATTTCAGCACCGCCGCGACGGTTGCCGATAGGTAAAACGTGCCCCGCGCGCTGCCCATCCTGATCGGCTGTCCTCAGCACCGCAAGGTGATCCGGGGCGCTTGCGCCTGCGGCCCCGACGGCGAGCCGCTGCGGGCCCCCGACGGCGCCCTGCGCCTCGAGCACCTTCGCTGTTCGCAGGACCGCGGGCGCTGCGCCGAGACCCTCTGCGCCCT
>CAYTQL010000242.1:1989-4930 GCA_964439555.1 uncultured Planctomycetaceae bacterium
GGGGACCTGGTTTCCCGACCGGATCATGCTCGCCCCCGGGCGGTGAGCGTCCCCGACCGGGCCCCTCCCCGCCCCATCCGCCCGGACGGCGGAAACCCCCAACCAACGCTTTGGCGCGTTCAATCGGGGTAGAAGCGCCGGGCACTGCGTGCAGCGCACCCGGCGGCGAGCCCGGCAAGGACCAGAAGTATCGCGATCGGGAAGCGTCTGTGCATGTCGGTCTCCTCGGTCTGGAGCGGAGAGGTCGGCGCTCTTTGGGCTCTGCGAAGTCATGCTGGCGCCGCGGGGCGGGGGGAAGGGGAAACGCCGCGTCTTTGATCGCCCCTTCTTCCGACGCTAGCATGATTTAGCCGCCGCGATCGATTCTGCGGGGCCCCCGGTGGGTACGGCAGGAAGGACCCGATGCAACCGATCTTCAAACGCTCGCCCGATAACCCCATTCTCACCGCCGCGGACATGCCCTTCCCGGCCGAGGCGGTGCTCAACCCCGGCGTGACCCGGAACGGCGACGGCGACGTGGTGCTGCTGCTTCGCGTGGAGGACATGTGCGGCTTCAGCAGCATTTACGCGGCGGTCAGCTCCAACGGGGTGGATGGCTGGCAGATCAACCCGCGCCCGCTGCTGGAGTACGGGCTGCCCGAGTGGCAGTACGAGCAGTGGGGCTGCGAGGACGCCCGGGTGACCTGGCTGGAGGAGAAGCAGGCGTGGTACATCACCTACACCGCCTATTCCTGCCGCGGGGCGTGCGTGGGGCTGGCGCGGACGACCGACTTCGAGACCATCCAGCGGATCGGGCTGATCTTCCCGCCGAACAACAAGGACGCCGCGCTGTTCCCCTGTCGCTTCGACGGGCGCTGGGCGGT
Organism: uncultured Planctomycetaceae bacterium; assembly: GCA_964439555.1. Taxonomy (GTDB): domain Bacteria; phylum Planctomycetota; class Phycisphaerae; order SM23-33; family SM23-33; genus CAYTQL01. Next base: position 2,853 of record CAYTQL010000242.1, read on the forward strand.
GCTGCACCGCCCGGACGCCGGGGGCGGTATCGAGAACATCTGGGTGGCGTACTCGCCGGACCTGGCGCACTGGGGCGAGCCGCGCTGCGTCCTGCCCGAGGGGCCCGGCCCGGCGTGGGACGGGGAGCGCGTGGGCGCCGGACCGCCCCCGCTGCTGACCGAGCACGGATGGTTGATGATGTACCACGGGGTCAAACGCTACGCGGGGCAACTGGCCTACCGCAGCGGGGTCGTCCTGCTGGAGAAGGACAAGCCCCATCACGTGATCGCACGGGCCCCGCGCTGCGTCTTCAAGGCGACGGCGCTGTACGAGATGGCCGGGCTGATCCCCAACGTGGTCTTCCCGACGGGCTGGTTCGTCCGGGACGAGGAAGTCTGGATGTACTACGGCGCCGCCGATTCCAGCGTCTGCCTCGCGACGATCAAGCTGGAGGACCTCCTGGCGATCGTCGAGGCCGATACCAGCGTGGAGCTGGACTGACGCTCCGCCCGGCGGCGCGAGGCTCAGTCGGTCTGGCACTGGATGCAGACGCCGTTGGTGAGTTCCTCGCCGCGCTTGCCCTGGTCGAACTCGCGGACGTTGTCCAGCGTGGTCTCGGCGATGGCGGTCAGGGCTTCGGCGGTCAGGAAGCCCATGTGCGAGGTGACCATCACGTTGGGGAACATGATCAGCCGGGCCAGGACGTCGTCGGTGATGATCTCCCCGGAGAAGTCTTCGAAGAAGTACTCGCTCTCCTCCTCGTAGACATCCAGCCCGGCCGAGCCGACCTTCCCGCTCTTGAGGCCCTCGATCAGCGCCGGGGTGTCCACCAGGGCGCCGCGGGAGGTGTTGATCAGCATGACCCCGTGGCGCATCTTCTCGATCGCCGCGGCGTCGATGAGGTGGTGGGTCTCGGGGGTCAGAGGCACGTGGATGGTGATGATGTGCGACTTTCGGAGCATCTCGTCGAGTTCCACGTAGTCCACGCCCTCCCTGGAGCCGACCTCCTCGTCGGGGTACTTGTCGTGGGCGAGCACCCGGCAGCCGAATCCGCGGAGGATGTCCACCGCCACGGCGCCGATCTTGCCGGTGCCCAGCACGCCGACGGTCTTGCCGTACATGTCCATGCCCACCAGCCCGCTGAGCGAGAAGTTGCCCTCCCGCACGCGGTAATGGGCCCGGTGGATGTGCCGGTTGAGCCCCATCATCAGCGCCACGGCGTGCTCGGCGACGGCGTGCGGCGAGTAGGCCGGCACGTGCACCACGCCCAGCCCGGAGTCCTGCACGGCTTCGAAGTCGATGTTGTTGTACCCCGCGCAGCGCATGGCGATCAGTTGCATGCCCATCTCCGAGAGACTGTGGATCACCGTAGAGTTGAGGTCGTCGTTGACGAAAGCGCAGACGGTTCCGAACCCCTCGGCCAGGGTGGCGGTGTCGCTCGTCAGGCGCGGCTCGTAGAACTTCAGCTCGAAGTCCCCTTCGTTGGCCTGCTCGAAGTGACGCTGCGTGTAGTCCTTCGTGTCGAAGAACGCGATGTCCGTGGGGCTCGTCTCGCTCATGGGCGTTGCTCCTCTCCGCTGCGCCATTGTAGCGCGGCGACGGGGGGCGTGCCTCAGGACGGTACGGCTCACTCGGCGGGTTCGGCGATCGGCTCGGCTGCGCCGGTGAGATCCAGGAGCCGCGCTTCCAGCGCCTCGCCCCCTTCGACGACGTCGATCTCCACGGAAAGGCGCCAGACGGGCAGCGCCGTCGCCGCCGGATCGAGCTTCACCGCGTCCTTCTCGGTGGTCACCAGGATCGAGGCGCCCGCCTCGCGCGCGGCGTGGTCCAGCTCGGCGAGGCGGTGGGGGGGATAGGCGGCGTGATCGTCGAAGTGCCGATGGGCCACGATGCGGACGTTGAGCTCCCCGAGCGTGTGATGGAAATGTTCCGGGTTGCCGATCCCGCAGAACGCCAGCGCCCGCCGCCCGGCCAGGGCGTCCGAGGCGTGGCGGACGCCGTCCGGGTCGGTCCAGTGTTTCGGGCGGTGGGCGGCCCGGGCGATCAGGGCCCGCGGGGCGCGGCGTCCGAGCCGGCGCTCCAGGGTGAGCAGCTCTTG
>CAYTQL010000243.1:0-4917 GCA_964439555.1 uncultured Planctomycetaceae bacterium
TCGGCCAGGGCGGCGGACCCACCGCCGTCATCAACCAGTCCGTCATCGGCGCCCTCGAAACCCTCCGAGGCGCCGAGGGCGTCGGCACGATCTTCGGCGCCCGCCACGGCGTCCGGGGCATTGTCAACGGCGATCTCGTCGATCTGGGCGACGTCTCCGCCGAGCGCCTCGAGCGCTGCGCCGCCACGCCCTCCGCCTTCCTGGGCTCGACCCGCGACAAGCCCGACAAGACCTATTGCGAGAAGATCTTCGAGGTCTGCCGCAAGCACGACATTCACTACTACTTCTACATCGGCGGGAACGACTCGGCCGACACGGCCCGGATCATCAACGAAATGGCCGACGAGGCGGGCTACGAGCTGCGCGTCTTCCACATTCCCAAGACGATTGACAACGACCTGCGGGTCACCGATCACTGCCCGGGCTACGGCTCGGCCGCCCGGTTCGTCGCCAGCGCGTTCATGGGCGACGACCGCGACGGCGCCTCCCTGCCGGGCATCAAGATCAACGTCGTGATGGGACGCCACGCCGGGTGGCTCACCGCCGCGGCCGCCCTCGGGCGCCTCGACGAGACCTGCGGGCCTCACCTGGTCTACGCCCCCGAGCGTCCGTTCAAGGTTCGCACGTTCCTCGACGAGGTCCGCGAGATCTACGCCCGCCTCGGACGCTGCCAGATCGCCGTCTCCGAGGGCATCCAGGACGAGACCGGCACGGCCGTGGCGGTCGCCCTGGCCGAGAAGCTCGGGCACCGGGTCGAGCGCGACTCGCACGGAAACGTGCAGCTTTCCGGCTCCGGAGCCCTGGGCGATTTCCTCAGCGACTACATCAAGCAGGAGCTCAAGGAGAAGTACAAGACCCTCCGCGTCCGCGCCGACACCTTCGGGTATCTCCAGCGGAGCTTCGCCGGGTACGCCTCGGGCGTCGATCAGCAGGAGGCCCGCGAGTGCGGGCGCAAGGCGGTCGAGTTCGCCATGGCCGGGGACGCCGACGGGTCGGTGGCGATCCAGCGCCTCGAGACGCCGGAGTACTCCAGCGAGTGCGTCCGGGCGGAGCTCAGGGACGTCGCACGCCACACCAAGGACCTGCCCGACGAGTTCATCAACGACGCCGGCAACGGCGTGACCAAAGCTTTCCTCGACTACGCGACGCCCCTGGCCGGGCAGCTTCCGACCATCGGGAAGCTGTTTTAGGCTCGCGCGACTGCGCCGCTGCGGGGCACAGACAGCGCCTGACGGCGGCGACGCAGCGACGCCGTGATCCAATCGACCGGGCGGCTCGGAGACGGGTCGCCCGGTTTGCATGGTGCGCGGACTTCGGGTCGCCGCTGCCGGCGGACTAGGATGGAAAGGCATGGCTTCGCGATCTCTGACAGCGGCGGGGGAGGCGGTGGACCGGGCGCGGCGGCGGCTGCTCCGGGGGGGGCGGCGGCTGCATCGCCCGTCCGAGCGGGAGGCGAACATCCGTCCGCAGGCGCTCTCGGCGGCGCAGCGCCCGAGCCATACCGTCCCGGCGGACCTGGTCATCGCCAATGCGACTGCGCCCGGACGCCGCGGGACCTTCGCCGTGGCGGTCTCCGGCGGACGGATCAGCTATGTCGGCGCCGAGGTCGAGCCCTTCGTCGGCGAGCGCACGCGCAGGCTCGACGCGGCCGGCGGGTCGGTGCTCCCGGGCTTCACCGATTCCCACGTGCACCTGCTCATCGGCGCCGAGCAACTCGCCGGGGTGAATGTCTCCGACGTTCGCGACGTCGGGACCTTTCGAAAACGGGTTCGCCGGTTTGCGGAGTCGACCGGGCTGCCCGTGCTGTACGTCTACGGCGTCCGTTACGACGAGGCGCAACTGCTCCCGCCCGAGAAGTCCCGCGAGATGCTCGACGACCTGGCGCCGGACCGCCCGCTGTTCGTCTACTCGTTCGACCTCCACGCCGGCTGGTGCAACACCGCGGCGCTGAAGACGGCCGCGCTGTTCCACACCATGCCGCCGCACCCGGAAATCCTGCGGGAGCTGGACCTCACCGAGAACCTCCGGTTGGACGAGGAGGGCTACCCCTCGGGCGAGATCCGCGAGCCGGAGGCGTACGCCCTTGTCGACAGCGCATTGCAGGCCCGCCACCCGCTGACCGGCGAGCAGAAGCGCGACTTCCTTCGCAGCATCTGTTCCGAACTGGCGGGCTGCGGGCTCACCGGCGTGCACAACATGAGCCTCGCGCTGCCGGAGGAGGATATCGAAACGCTCCTGCTGCTGCTGGAGCTGGAACAGGAGGGGCAGCTTCCCCTCCGCGTGGCGACCTCCTGCTCGGTCGTCGCCGATGAGCACATGATCGCGGACGTCCACGCCGCCGCGGATGTCCGCGACGCGCTCGACAGCGCCGCCGACGGACGCAGCTCGGCGGTGGAACTGCACGACGCCCTGATCGACGCCATCCGCGACGCGGACCGGCGGCGCGCGTTGAGCCCCTCGACCGACGACGTCCACGAGGCGATCGCCGGGCGATGGGGCGTGCTGGACGACCACCGCCTGCTGCTGCGACGCCGGCGTCACAGCGTGCACATCGCCCCGCATCTCGATCGGCTCGACGCGCGCCGCGCCCGAGCGGGGCAGGTCGAGACGGCGTTCGGCGGCATGGTCACCTGCCGGACGCTCAAGCTCTTCGTCGACGGGGTGGTGGAGACCGACACCGCCTGGCTGGACGACATTCCGCCGGGCGAGGGCATTCCCGCCTTCTCGCAGGAAGAACTCGACGAGGTGGTGCTCCAGGCCGACCGGCTCGGGCTCCAGGTCGCCGCCCACTGCATCGGCGATGCCGCGGTCCGCTCGATGCTCGACGCCGTGGCCAACGCGCGGCGCCGCAACAGGGGGATCGACCAGCGCCGGGGGCACCGCATCCGCCACCGCATCGAGCACATCGAGTTGTGCGGCGAACGCGAGGTGCAGCGGTTCGCCGAACTGGAGGTGATCCCCTCGATGCAGCCGCTCCATGCCGATCCGCCGAGGACCCTGTGGCACAAGAAGGTCCCGCGCAGCGCGTGGGCCCGCGGCTTCCCGTGGCGCAGTTTCGTTCGCGCCGGCGCGGCGCCCGCCTTCGGGTCCGACTGGCCGATCGTTTCGGCCAATGCGCTGGACGGCGTTCGCCGGGCCCTGACCCGCACGCCCTGGGCGCCGGGGCAGCCCGCCCAGAGCCTCTCGCTGGATGAGGCCCTCGCCGGGTACACCACCCGCGCGGCCGTCGCCGAATACGCCGAAGCCGTCCGCGGCCGGCTGGAAGCGGGCCTGTCCGCCGACCTCGTGGTCCTCTCCGGCGACATCTCGCAGACGCCCCCGGATCAGCTCAGGGACCTTCACCCCCGCTGGACCCTCTGCCGCGGCGAAATCACCCACGCGGCGGAGTGAATCGCCAAGCACGTTTCGCTTCGCGAACCGTCTCCCAAGGCGGGCCGCTCCGCCTCAGGCAGACGCCCCGACGGGCGCGAGGATGAAGATCGTCACGTCCCAGAGGGCGTGGGAGATGATCCCCGGCCAGACGTTCCGGAAACGCACGAACATCCAGCCCCAGAACAGTCCGCACACCCCGGCCGCGAGAATCAGCATCGGGTTGAGGCTCCAGAGGTGTACGCCGGTGTAGGCGGCGACGCCCAGGAGCATCCCCCGCAGCGGTCCGAACCGCCCCTGGAGACGGTCCTGGACGAACCCGCGCCAGAAGACCTCCTCGGCCGGGCCCACCAGCAGCGCCAACCCGAGCGCAATCGCCCACGCCGGCAGGGCGCCGCGGATGTCGTAAATCCGGGCGATCTGCCGCTCGGCTGCGGGAAACAGCGCCCCGGTTAACAGGTCGCCGAGGACGAAGACCCCGTACAGCGCCGCGGCCGCGACGATCCCCACGACCGGCCAGGGTCGCCGCCAGCGGTAGATCGCCCGGAGACGCCGACCGGGCGTGCCCAGCAGCGCGTAGGCGCCCAGCAGCGCCGCGGCGGGGAACATCAGGGCCCAGAAGTTCACGCGCCCGGCGGTGAGCGGGCTGAACATGACCGCCCACAGCAGGGCGGCCGCGGCGATGCCGACCAGCGCCGCCCTCACAGGACCGCCCCCAGCACCAGCCCCGCGCAAAGCAGGCCGGTGAAGAGGAGATGGAGCTTCGCGGTCCTGACATCCAGTTCGGCGATCCGTTCGGGGGCCTCCTCCCGCGCCCGGAGCATGCGGCGGAGGTTGTCGGCCGCCAGCGGGGCGGTCAGCAGCGTCAGCAGCGCCCAGCGCGTCGCGACGCCGAACGCCGCCAGTCCGAGCGTCCAGGCGAAGGCGCCGACGACCAGCACGGCGTACTCCACCTTCGCCCCGCGCGGTCCCAGCACGGCCGCGAGGGTCCGCGTTCCGGCGGCCCGGTCGTCGCGGATGTCCCGCGTGTTGTTGGCATGAAGGATCGCCGCCACCAGCAGCCCCACCGGAACCGACAGCAGCGCAGGACGCAGCGCGAACCGTCCGGTCATCACGAAGTAGCCCCCCAGAACCATCAGCGGGCCCATCAGCAGGAAGACGCCGAGGTCGCCCATCGCACGGTACTTGTAAGCGATCGGCCGCCCGGTGTACCCGTACGCCCCGATCAGCCCGGCCCCGGTCAGGACCAGCAACTCCCAGCCGCACGCGATCGCCAGGACCGCTCCCAGCCCCGCCCCGCCGATGAGCAGGGCAACGCCCGCGTTCCGAACGATGCGCGGGCGCAACAGCCGATCGACCAGCACGCGCGCCCCGCCGTGGGTGCCCGGGCGGTCGACGCCGCGGCGGTAGTCGGCGTACTCGCCGAGGAGGTTGGTCCCCACGTGCAGCAACACGCCCGCGATCAGCGCCACCGGGAGCAGCGCCCAGCGCCGCGACCCGCCGCCGCGCAGCGCCGCCAAGGCCCCGACGAGGACCGGCGCGATCGAG
>CAYTQL010000244.1:0-4878 GCA_964439555.1 uncultured Planctomycetaceae bacterium
CACCTGCGCCAGCGAGGGGCCCCGGTCCGTGGTGATCACCGCCAGCTCGTCGTACCCGATGCCCTCGGCCTCGACGGTCACGACATTGCCGGCGATTTTGGTGATGCGGTCGTAGTACTTTCTCATGGTCTCTCTCGTAAGCTCGAAGTCCGAAACCTCGATTGACGAACCGGGCTCGAAGGCTGAATCACGAACGACCGCGCCTCGCCGACCGGAAGATTCGTGACAGGACCACGTCCCGTCGCTTCGCGCCTTTCGCTATTCCGCTGCGGCTGTCTCCTGGCCGCGCGCGGCCAGGAACGTCTCGATCTCCGCGAGGATCCGCTTGTACTCGTCGCTGTCGGTGGCGGCGTAATTCCAGTTGCGGAAGAGGTCCTGGACCTCGAACATCACCTCGCGGGCCTCTTCCTTCTCCTCGAAGTCGAAGTCCAGTTCCAGCACCTCCATGACCTTGCCGAAGACGAACTGCTGCCGCTCGGCCGGGGTGGCGCCGTCGACGTCGTCGAAGGCGTTCTGCTGGAGGTAGACGTTGTCGAAGAAGTCCGCCTTGAGCATGACGGTGAAGTCGTCGATCGGCGTGCCTTCCTCGCCGACGACGGTCATCATCTGCCTCACCTCGTCGCCGCGGCGAAGGATCGAACGGGCGACGGCGACCTTCTCCGGATCGATGATGCCCGGGTACTTGCTCCAGGAGTCCAGCGGGTCGATGGCCGGGTAGCGGCGGGCGTCCGAGCGGGCGCGGGAGAGCCCGTGGAACGCGCCGACGACCTTCAGCGTCCCCTGGGTCACCGGCTCCTCGAAGTTCCCCCCGGCCGGGGAGACCGTCCCGCCGATGGTCACCGACGCGGTCCGCCCGTCGTTGAGTTCCAGCACGCCGGCGCGCTCGTAGAAGCCGGCGATGCGGCTCTCGAGGTACGCCGGGAAGGCCTCTTCGCCGGGGATTTCCTCGAGCCGCCCGGAGACCTCGCGCATCGCCTGGGCCCAGCGGCTGGTCGAATCGGCCAGCATCAGCACGTTCAGGCCCATCTGGCGGTAATACTCGGCGAGCGTCACGGCCGTGTAAACCGACGCCTCGCGGGCGGCGACGGGCATGGCGGAGGTGTTGCAGATGATGATCGTCCGCTCCATGAGGCTCTTGCCGGTGCGGGGGTCGATCAGCTCGGGGAACTCGCGGATGGTCTCGACGACCTCCCCGGCCCGCTCGCCGCAGGCGGCGACGATGACGATGTCCACCTCGGCGTGGCGGCTGGTGATCTGCTGGAGCACCGTCTTGCCGGCGCCGAAGGGACCCGGGATGCAGTAGGTCCCGCCGCGGACGACGGGGAACATGCTGTCGATGATCCGCACGCGCGTGACCATCGGCTCGGTGGGCATCAGCCGGCGGCGGGAGATGTTGATCGGGCGCTTCACCGGCCAGGTCTGCTGCATCGTCACCGGGCGGTCGTTCCCGTCCGCGTCGGTCAAGACGGCGATTTCCTTCTCGACGGTGTAGCGGCCCGCCTCGGCGACGGACTTGACCTTGAAATCGCCCTGCCAGGCGAAGGGCGCCATGACCTGGTGCTCGAAGATGCCCTCGGGAACCTTGCCCAGCGCGTCGCCGGCCTGGACCCTCGCCCCGACCTCTGCGGTGGGCGTCCAGTCCCACTCGGTGTCCACCCGGAGCCCGTGGATGTACTCGCCGGGCTGGAGGAAGTAGCCGGTCTTCTCGGCGAGGCGGGGCAGGGGGTTCTGGAGTCCGTCGTAGATCTGCCCCAGCAGCCCGGGCCCGAGGACCACCGAGAGCATCTCGGTCTCGAACTCGACGGTGTCGCCGATCTTCAGCCCGCGGGTCTCCTCGAAGACCTGGAGGTCGGCGTGGTTCCCGCGGACGCGGATCACTTCGCAGAGCAGCTTCGCCCCGTCCTCGCGCCGGCAGTAGCCCACGGAGTTCTGCACCACGCGGTCATCCGTCTCGGCGATGACCATGTTCCCGAATACGCTGATGATTTTGCCTGTCACGGTGTTCTGCCCAGTCTGCTCGTGTCGTATCTGTTGACCGCTCCGCCGCGTCGACGGCGGGGATGATCAAGGCTGCGAACTGTCATTGAACGGTTGGTCATTCCGCGGCGGCTTCCGCCGCGGCGATCCGCTCCCACCGGACGATCAGCATCAGCTTGGCGGCGTAGGCGGCCAGCTCGTCGTCGTGGAAGGTGAACCAGGCGTCATGGCTTTCCAGCCACGCCCAGCGGGCGCGGTCGAGGGTGCGTTGGGCTCCCAGCGGGTCCGCGGCGGCGGACCACTCGTTCAGGATGCTTTCGAGGTCGGGGTCCTCGCCGGCGGCGATGTCCTCGGCGACGAGGTAATCGCTCGGCTCGAGCCCGAGCGCCGCGGCGCGGCGGCGGGCCAGGGCGTTCCGCAGGCTCACCTCGCGGCGGACCCACTCCCGCAGGAACGCGCAGCGGCGGCGTCGGGCGACCGCCATCGCGTGGCGGAAATAGCTCGCCCACGCCGCGTCCACCGTCAGACGCCGCGCGGAATCCGCCTCGCCCGCGCGGACCGGTTCGCTGAGCCAGTCGGGCAGGGGAGCTTCCCCGCGGAGCTGCTCGGCGCTGAGCACGCTCGGCTCGGGGGTCTCGATCTCCCCGGCCGCGAGGGCCTCGCGCTGGAGCAGGTCGTCCTGGAGCAGCACCGTGGCGACCAGCTCCCGCGCCGCGGGCACCGTCTCCACGTGCCGGAGCAACTGGCCCGGGTCCATCGGGGCGGGCTCGCCGAGTTCCGGCAGCGCCGGAAGCGAGGTGACCAGGTAGTAGTTCTCGCCGCTCATGGGCTAGCCCTGGGTTTCCTCTTGGTTGGGGGTGTCCGCGGCGGGTGCGGTCGCGGTGTCGAGCACGTCGCGGAGGTGGGGCGCCACCATGCCCCGGAGCGTCTCGACCAGCGAATCCAGCGTCACCTCGACCGTTGCGCCGGTCACCTCGTACTCGAAGCCCGCGGCCTTGAGCGCGTCGCGCAGTTCGACCGACAGGCCCTTGTCCTCCGCGGCGGGGCGCAGTTCGCTGAGGACGTACTCGGCGAGCTTGCGCTGCATCTCGTCGCTGAGGTTCAGTTCGATCCGCGCTTCGCCGCCGAGGTCGGCTTCGGCGTAGCGCATCACCACGTCGCGGATGACCTCCTTGAGGAACTCGGGGTCCTTGAGCTGCGCCCCGGTCGCCTTGGCCAGTACGGCCGAGAGCGACCGGTTGAGCACTTCGCGGAGGGTCAGGAGGGTATCCCGCGCGGCGAGGTCCAGTTCGGTGCGGGAGCGTTCGAGGAGGCTCTCGGCTTCGGCGTTGGCGTCGGCGACGATCTTCTCCGCTTCGGCCCGGGCGTCGGCGAGGATGGTCTCCGCCTCGGCGCGGGCGGACTCGAGGATCTTCTCGGCCTCGGCCTTGCCGGCCTGGACGCCCTCGGTCTGCAGTTTGGCGACGAATGCCTCAATTGTTTCAGCCATGGGGTGGGTGCTCCGTGTGGGGGCTGTTCTTCGTCTGTCGGCGGAAAATCGGTTCCCCCTTTTAGTGAATGGACCGCCGCCGGGCAAGGTCAAACCGGCGGGGTCTGGGGAGTACAACGCGGAATTCTGGCAACCGGGCTTGAGCCGGATGCTTCAGATAATCTTCCGGAGCTTCATTGCGTAGACCACGTGCTGGGCGATCTGGGCGAGGGTGAACACCGAGCAGTCGTAAACGAGGTTGAACGCGGGCTTGCGCGGGAAGCGTCGCTCGTAGATCTTCCGGAGGTAGTCCCGCTCGGATTCCTTGGCTTTCATGCGGAGCTTGGCCTCGGTCTCGCTGAGCCCCTCGCGGAAGGCGATCTGCTTGACCCGCCACGCCTCGGGGGCCTCGAGGCGGATGCTCAGGCCCTTCTGGAGGTCGTGGGTCGCCCCGGCCGAGCCCTGCCCGATGATGATCGAGTGCCCCTCGATCGCCAGCTCGCGGATGATTCCGCTGATGCGGTTGCGGACCTCGTAGCCGCTGGGGACCTTCTGGCTCGACAGGGAGCGGAAGAAGTCGGTGAGCATGCGGGGCTTTTCGCGGCGCTGCTTTTCGAGCGTCTCGGTGGCCTGGTTCGTCTCGGCGGCGAGGCGGTCGAGGATCTCCTTGTGGTAGATCTTCCAGGCGGTTCCCGGCTCGGTCTCTTCGTTGAGGATCTCCAGCAGCAGCAGGCCCAGCGAGAAACCCCAGCAGCCGTACTCCCGCGAGATCGTCACGAAGGGCCCGCTGTTCTCGGGCTCCTGTTCGGCGGGGCTCCGCTGCTCCTGCATGTCGTCGGCGAGGGAAACCTTGGCCATGGCGGCTCTCCTGTGCGGCGCCGTCACTTCGCGCGCAGTTAATCTTACTGGACGGCTCGCCCTGACGCCAGTCCGGCCGAGGCGAAATCGCGACGGCGTCGCTGCGCCGCGGGCGCGGAGCGCTCCGCCGCGGTCGGGGCGGAGCCCGGCGTCGTTCCCGCGGCGCAGAGCGGACGGGTCCGGCGGGTCACAGCTCGAACCGGTCGTAGGGCTTGGGAACATGAATCTCGCGGCAGCCGGCCTCGTCGAGGAGTTTGCGCATCGCCTCGGGCTGGTTGCCTTCCCCGTGGACCACGAAGGCGCCCTTGAGCTGCGGTCCGACGAGCTTCAGGCAGCGTTTGAAGGCGTTGATGTCCGCGTGGGCGCTGAAGCCGTTGAGCACCTCCACGCGGCACATCAGCTTGTAGATGCGCCCGTAGATTTTCAACTCCTCGCGCCGCTCCACGATCCGCCGTCCCAGCGTGTGCTGGGCCTGGAAGCCGACGATGATCACCGTGTTCCGCTCGTCCTCGATGTTGTTCTTGAGGTGGTGGAGGATCCGACCGGCCTCGCACATGCCCGAGGAGGAGATGATC
>CAYTQL010000245.1:0-4877 GCA_964439555.1 uncultured Planctomycetaceae bacterium
CCGCCTTCGTGAGCGTCTCGCAGCGCGGGCGGACCGTCACGGCCGAGTTCCGCGGCGGCGTGGGGGAGGGGTACTTCCTCGGCTCGCGCGTGCGGTTCTACGCCGGCGGGGGCTTCCGCCGGGCGACGGTCCGGCGGTTGGCGGGCGTCGACGAGCGCGACTCGCGCATCTGCCGTCTGGAGCTTGACGCCCCCGCGGAGGTCCCGGCCGGGAGCATCGGCATGTGGGACGTGACGCCGTGGCGGCTCCGCGGGACGCGGCTTTCCGCCCGCGCCTGCGACGACCTGGCCGGGTGCGCCGCGGTGCTCTGCGCCCTCGACCGCCTCCGCCGCCGCAAGGGCCCGCTCAACGTCACCGCGCTGCTGACCCGGGCGGAGGAGAAGGGCTTCATCGGCGCCCTGGCGGCCTGCGAGGCGGGGTCGATTCCGCCGGAGGCCCTGGTCGTCGCCATCGAGACCTCGCGCGAGCAGCCCGGGGCGCGGCTGGGAGAGGGCGTGGTCATCCGCGTGGGCGACCGGACGAGCCTCTTCCACCCGGACCTCACCCGGGCGGTGAGCGTCGCGGCCGGGGAACTGGGCAAGCGGGACCGGACCTTCCGCCACGTCCGCCGCCTGATGCCCGGGGGGACGTGCGAATCGACCGTCTTCTGCGCGTGGGGGCACGTCGCGGCGGGGCTCTGTCTGCCGCTGGGCAACTACCACAACATGGGCGACGATGGGACGATCCGCCCCGAGCGCATCGACACCCGCGACTTCGACGCCCTGGTCAAGCTGCTCGCCGCCTTACCCGACGGGGCCTCCGACCCCGCGGACGCCGCCGCCGACCTGCGCGGACGACTGGAAAAGCATTTCCAGCGGCGCAGGAGCCTGCTGGGCTGAGGTCGCCGCCGCCCGGCTATTCCGCTTCCAGCTTCGCCATCTGCTCCCCGGTCAGGAGCATCGCGCCGGTGGCGTACTCGTGGGTGTCCTCGAAGGAGACGCCGTCCGGGGCGTAGTGGGGTTGCTGGGCGTAGCCCAGCCGGCCGTTCTCGTCCAGGCAGCTCACCAGTCCGCCCCAGGCCCGGCGGGCGACGGGGAGGTAGGTCGCGCGGTCCAGGACGCCCTCGTTGACGCCCCAGGCGATGGCGAAGCAGAAGAACCCCGACCCGCTGGTCTCCGGGTCCGGGAAGCTTTCGGGGTCCAGCAGGCTCGTTCGCCAGAGCCCGTCGTCCTGCTGGGCCTCGGCCAGGGCGGCGGCCATGGTGCGGAGTTGCTCGACGTACCGCGGGCGGTGCGGGTCGTCGGCGGGGAGGTACTCCAACACGCGGACCAGCCCGGCGATCGCCCAGCCGTTCCCGCGGGACCAGAACACGCCTCGCCCGTTGGGGCTCTTGCGGTCCATGTACCGTTCGTCGCGGTAGAAGAGCCCTTCGTCGGCGTCGAAGAGCCGGTCGGTGGTCCGCCACCAGAGCGTGTGGAGCAGCTCGCGGATATCCTCCCGCCCGGTGATCTTCGCCAGGCGGGCCAGTGTCGGCGGGGCCATGAACAGCGCATCGCACCAGTGCCAGCCCTTCCGGACGATGCGATCCTGTTTGAGCAGCCCCTCGGCGCCGGCGAGGCACCCGGCGATCTGCTTCGGCTTTCCCGCCCGGGCTGTGAGGTACAGCTCCGCGTACGTCTGTCCGCAGCAGAGCTTGTTGGCGTCCCACGCCGGGGCGAGGGGCGTCCAGTCGTGCTTGCGGGCCCAGGCTTCAGCGGCGTCGCGGTAGGTTTCGTCGCCCGTCGCCCGCCACGCGGCCATGACGCCCGTGTAGAAAGTCGCCCGCCGCCATTCGTTGCCCGGGTAGGGCTTGCGGGACTTGTTCCGTCGACGCTTGAGGCGGTACCGGACGGGGTGGGCGAGTTGGTAATCGCACACGCGCCGGACGACCTCCACCACGGCGTCGCGTCGCGGCGAGGCGGGCTCGGGGGTCGAAAGCTCGCACCCGGTCGCGAGCAGCGCCGAAAGCACAAGCCAGAGGAGACGTTTCACTGATTCACTCCTGAGAACACTCGGGACACCAGATACAACCGCGATCCGCGCCCCGGGGACCTCCCATCCTCCGGCATTTTGAGCCCGACGCTCGGCGTAGGCGCCCGATCTGCCCTTCGGACCCTCCGCGGCGGGTTACCACGCCGGTCCGAGCAGGTCGACGGTTCCCTCGATCCAGTGTCCCCCGGCCGGGTAGATCATCACCACGTCGTCCCACCAGGGGCGGGCGTCGGGGTCGTCGGCCCGGGAGTTGGCGAAGCGGTTGTCCACGGTGCGGGCGCCGAGCTTCTCGTAGAACGGGCAGACCTCGTGGGAAGTCTGGAACAGCGCGAGGTCGTAATCGCCGTCGTCCACGAGCGAGAGGGCGGCCTGGACGACGCGCCGCCCGAGCCCGCGACCGCGGTAGTCGGCGTGGCAGGCGACCCCGGCCAACGCCAGCACGACCCGCTCGCCCTCCGGCGTCCGGACGGTCCGGGGGAAGGCCCTGGCCTCGGCGACGATCTCCCCCTCGGCGCGGATCACGAACACGCACGGCTGCTGCCGGGGGTTCGGCCCGGCGGGGACGGGCGCGCTGTGCTCGCGCCGGCGGGTCTCCAGGTCTTTCCGCTCCGGCCAGACGTGCACCAGCAGCCGCGCCAGGCGCTCGGCGTCCTCGGGTGGGAGGTTCGTGCGGTCCAGTCTCTCTACCTGCCAGTCGGTCATCGTCGTCCTCGCGTCTCCCCGCCGGCGGGTCCGCCTCGCAGCAGGGCCCGGCCGGTCCCCACGGCCGAGAATACCAGCAGCGGGGCGATGCCCGCCAGAATTCCCGGAAGGTTCCCTCCGAACGCCGGCGCCAGGGCGACCCCCAGCAGCCCGCAGGCCGGTCCGATCGCGAAGCCCGCGCCGACGAGCCCTTCGTGCCCGCCCCCGGCCGCGACGGAGGCGTTCATCGCCACCATCGCGTAGTACAGCGACGCATGGTAAAGCACGCCCGCGGCCAGGCCGAACAGCAACTCCCCGGCCAGCACGACCGGCAGATTCGCGCCCGAAAGCACCACCGCGAAGCTGATCGGCAGGGCGACGAAGGCGATCGCCAGGATGTCCCGCCTCCCGTGCCAGCCTTCCCAGCGCCACAGGATCGCGAACGCCGCGACCCGCGCCACGTCCAGCAGCGCCGAGAGCCCCGTCGCCGTGGCGACCGGGACGCCCAGGCGCGCGAAAATCCCGGGCATCAGCGCCGCCAGGACCCACATGGACCCGTACCCCAGCAGCATCCCCCAGCGCGAGCCGATCAGCAGGGCCCCGATGCGCCGGACCTCCCCGCCGGAGGGACGTTCCGGGTGGGCGTGATCCAGGTGCGCCACCACGGGCGCGAGCGCGCGGACCAGCAGCAGCGAGACGATGCTGACGCCCCCGGCCGCGGCGAGCATCGCCCAGGGGCGCCAGGCGATCAGCGGTCCCGCGGCCGCCAGCGCCAACGGGACCGGCGTGGACCAGCCCAGCGCGAAAACGCCCACCGCCCGCGCCATCTCCCGCGGCGTGCGGTTGGCGCAGGCGTAGCTCTCGATCACCGGCCACTTCAGCCCGTACAGCGAGCCCAGCAGGGCGGTGCACACGAAGACCACCGCCGCCGGCGGATTCGCCCCCAGCAGGGCGCCGACCAGCACCGCGCACAGCGCCGCCTGCGACAGCAGCGCCGCCCGGAGCAGGCGCTTCTCGCCGAACCGCATCGCCAGCGGGTGAGAGATCAGCGACCCGGACACGTACGCCGCTCCGAACGCCAGGGCAAGCCACAGGTTCAGCGGGTCGGAGAAGCCCAGCCGATCGCGCGTGAGGAAGTACAGCCCTCGCTCGACGAGGATGGTCGCGAAGCTCTCGATGAAAGTCAGGACGAACAGCATGGTCGGGGGGGGCGAAGTCGCGGACGCCGCCGCGCCGCCGCGACGGTCACGCCCATCATGCCCGAGACGACGCGAGACGGCAACGGGCGAACCGGAGACACGCTCGACGGGGGCGCGTTTCGCGCCATCGCCGCTGGCCCGCACGGGCGAGACGCGGATGCCGCCTCTGCCCTGCGCCCCGTCCGCCCGCGGGTTCGCCGGATCGTCGGCGGGGCTACTTCGGCGCCTTGCGGACCGCCTTCTTGTTCGACGCGGCCGACATGCTGAGGATGCGCTTGCGCTCGTGGTAGAACCCGTCGCCGTCGATCTGGACGAGCCCGTGGGCCCGGCTGGCGAAGTAGTTCATCAGCGCGATGTGGGTGTGAAGCGAGTCGTGGTCCTGCGCGCCGCCGGGCAGCTTTCCGGCGATGACCACGCGCGTGCTCTTGAGGTGCTTGACCACCTTCCGCTTGCCCGCGTGAAGCAGCGGGCGCTTCAGACGCCGGAGGAACCAGTCGATCTCGTGGCGCATCAGGCAGGCCTCGGTCCCGTCGTCCCGGCTGACCTGGAGGCGGATCGTGGGTCGGTCGCGCCCGGCGGTCAGTTCCGCTTCTTCCCACAGGGGCGTCTCGATGTTCCCCGTCGCCTCGGTGGGCTCGATCAGCACCTCCTGGGCGGCCATGTACTCCAGTGCATGCGAAAGCCGCGGAATCCGGTCGCTGAGGCAGAAGCAGCGGAGGTAGAGCCCGCTGAAGCTGTCGGTGGACGACTTTCTCGCGTCGGTGTGAGGCAATGGCGTCATCTGTTCTCTCCCCCGCAGGTATGCTCATGCGCAGTAGAGAACGACCGTTTTGGGTTCCGGTGCAGGGCGGGCGAAGATCGCGCTAACATCCCGCGGCGGCGGGGCGGCGCGAGCGGGCGAGGTCCTCGACGGCGTCGTCGAGGGCGTCCAGCGCCTCGGCCAGCCCGTTGCGGCGATGCCGCGCGACGTTGGCGGCGAATTCCTCC
>CAYTQL010000246.1:0-1433 GCA_964439555.1 uncultured Planctomycetaceae bacterium
GTCCCGCCTGACGCCAAAGCGCCAGGACGGACTCCTCGCCCCGCGCCGACCGGGTGGGGCGCGTGGTCGGAGCGGCGGTGATCGTCGGGACCGTCGCCGGGCGGGTGGCGGTGGTCGGCGGGGTCTGCGCCGCGGGCGCGAGGGCGTCCGGGTCGCGCGACCACGCCAGGGCCCGCGGCGTGCCCCCGGGCAGACGCCGCCCCAGCACCATTCGCCCGGTGTGGCGGGAAATCGTCTGATACGCCCCGTCGGCGAACAGCAGCCGCAGGTAGCCCTCCCCCGCCGCCACGGCGACCGGCCGACCGTCGACGCCCCGCAGCCCGGAGTCCCAGTCCTCCCCGACCGGCTTGACGACCAGGTCGAACGCATCGCCGGAGACCCGCACGATCCACAGCGCCTCGGGCCCGCCGGAGACCAGCAGTCGCCGCCCGTCGGCCCCGTCGTCCTGCGCCCAGGCGGCGCACAGCGCGCCGCCGAGGGAGATCGCACAGAGCAGTATCGTCAGCCGTCGGATCACCGTCGCGGACCCTTCGGGGCGAGGTTTCGGTCCACCTGCACCGCCCGGTCGGCCTCAAGCGCGCCGGGGAGCCGGTCCCAGAACAGGTACGCCGCGGGGTCGACCTTGTCAGCGGTGGTCATCTCGCTGAGGACGATGTGGATCTTCGCCTTCGCCCAGGCGATGCGGATGTCGGTGGGCATCGTCAGCGCCGCGGACGGCTCGGCGTCGAGGTCCTCCGGGGCGATCGACCTGTACTCGCCCAGCTCGGCGGTCATCACCGTCAGCCCGCGGGCGTCGAGGAGCTTGACCCGGAACGGCCGGGTCGGGACTTCCCCGCCGGCGGTCCACGGGAAGTAGTACTCCCGCTTGAACAGGACCCGCCCGGTGACCGGCTGGCGATCGATGTAGGTCAGGATATACGCGGGTTTCTGCTCACAGGGCATCTCCGCGCCGGGCTCGTGGCTCATCCGCATGGCGACGGCGGGAATCTGCGTCTGGCTCTTCGGCAGCGGGACGATGCCCAGCACGGCCGGGAGATCGGTTGCGTCCAGCGGGATCTCCGCCCCCGGGGCGCCGGCGAGGTCGAGCCGACCCCAGTAGATGCGGCTTCGGTCGCCGGCGTTGAACCAGAGGTAGTAGGCGTTGTCCTCGGTCGAGGCGCCGAGACGGAAGAGGTCCTGCCCGGCCTCGCGCCCGTCCAGGCGGAAATCGTGCGCCCCCCCGGGGGGGTCCGCCTTGCCGACCAGCAGCAGCCCGTTGGGCGTCGCCAGCGGGCTCGTGGAGCCCCAACTGAACGGCAGCCCGGTGGACGGGTCGGTGAAGGGGCCGCTGTTCATGCTGCGCGAGCTCATCAACCACTTCCAGAAGCGCGGCGGCGGTTCGATCGGCCTCGTGCTCTATCAGCCCGACGGCGAGGTGACCTCCCCACTGGATG
>CAYTQL010000246.1:1443-3544 GCA_964439555.1 uncultured Planctomycetaceae bacterium
TGAAGGTCACGCGGATTTTCGCCCGCGCCCAGAGGCGCGGGACCTGTCGGGGCGTCTCGTTGTACGCCTGCACGATCGGCTCGAGCGGGACAACCTTCTCCGGGGCGCGGCAGCAGCCCGCCAGGGCGGCGGCCAGCGCCAGCAGCAGTGCGCGGCGGGCGTGGGTCATGACGGACTCTCGCTTTCCTCGTCGGCCGACGACTCCTCTTCAAAACTGGGGATGATCTCGCCGATCTGGGCGGTCACCTCCGCGATCCGCTCCTCGTCCATGTGCGGGTCGATCACCTCGCAGGTCTCGTCCGACCCGCGGAAGCGCATCCGCCAGGCGTCGCACCCGTCGCGCTCGGCCGAGCCTTCGTAGCTGAGAATCTTCTTACGCATCAGCACCAGGGCGAGGACGAAGCGGAAGGCGATCTTCGATTCCTGCTCCGCCTCCTCCAGGCGGCGGAAGAAGGTGATCAGCACCTCGTCGTCGACCAGGAGCTTCTTCTTCTCGCGGGGCAGGGGGACGCGGCTCTGCCACACGGCCGCGTAGCCGTTCGATCCGCCCTGGGACTTCTTCCAGCATTCCGTGCAGTGGTCCAGGCGCTCGAAGCCCTCGTCGGTCTCGCGGATCGCGGCGATAAACTCTGTCCCCGGTTCCAGTTGCGCCTCGCAGGTGCAGCAGACGCCGCTGGTCTTCTGGATGTTGTACTCCTTGGGCATCCGGTGAGCTTCCTTGCGTAAGTCGTGGAGGGTCGAACGCAGACAGGATAGACCGGGGCGGGCGGATTGTGAATCGCCTAATGCGAATTCCTTCGACCGGCGGGTTCGGGCCCGCCCGAGAGGGCGCGGGATGCGGCGGGCGGAGTACGCTTTTCCTGATCCCCTAAAACCATTCCGGACAGGCATGCGTCTAACGCGGTCGAGACGGGCATGGACCCGACCAGAATCCCCAGTCAAAGGAGACACCGATGAGAATCCGACAAGTTGCCGCACTGGCGCTCGCCGTCGCGGCGGCCGGCTCGATCGCCTTCGCCGCCCCGGCCCAGCAGAAGGTTACCGAGGGCTCGCTGCACGCGATCGGGCCCAAGGGTAAGCCCCTGGGCCCCTGCCCGCTTCAGCACACGGACGTGAAGGCGTCGATCTCGGCGAACGTCGCCTACGTCATGGTCACCCAGACCTTCGCCAACCCCTACGAGGACAAGATCGAGGCGGTCTACACCTTCCCCCTCGGCGCCGACGGGGCCGTGACGAACATGACGATGAAGGTCGGCAAGCGCGTGATCCGCGGGCAGATCAAGCCCCGCGAGGAGGCGAAGGAAATCTACGAACAGGCCAAGGCCGCCGGACACGTCGCCAGCCTGCTCGACCAGGAACGACCGAACATCTTCACCCAGTCGGTGGCGAACATCGAGCCCGGGAAAAAGGTGGAGATCCAGATCTCCTACACCGAGCCGTTGAAGTACGAGGACGGGACTTTCTCCTGGGCCTTTCCGATGGTCGTCGGCCCGCGGTACATGCCCGGGTCCGGCGGGCCGAGCACCGGCGGAGACGACCGACCCGCCCCGGCGCCCGCGCCGATGGGCGTCAGGGGCGGCGGCGGGAATGACGAGGTCGCCGACGCAGACCGGCTCAACCCGCCGGTGACCCCCAAGGGCACGCGCGCCGGGCACGACATCTCCGTGACCGCCTTCGTCAACGGCGGAACGAAGATCCAGAAGATCAACTCCCGCCAGCACGAGGTGGACATCGACTGGCGCGGCGACGACCGCCAACGGGCCAAGGTGAGCCTGAAGGACCAGAAGACCATTCCCAACAAGGACTTCGTGCTCGAGTTCTCCATCGCCACCGACGAGATCGAGGACGGGCAGCTCGTTACCACCGACACCCGCGGCGGGTACTTCATGCTCACCCTCCAGCCGCCGAAGAAGGTCCAGCCCAAGCAGATCGTCCCGCGGGAGATCTTCTTCGTGGTCGACACTTCGGGCTCCCAGAGCGGCTTCCCGCTGAGCATCTCCCGGAAGATCATGGCCAAGGCGATCGCTTCGTTGCGCGAGAAGGACCGCTTCAACATCATGACCTTCGCCGGCGGCACCCGCCTGCTGTGGGACAAGCCCAA
>CAYTQL010000246.1:3554-4869 GCA_964439555.1 uncultured Planctomycetaceae bacterium
GAAGTGGCGCGAGGAGGCCAGCGAATTCGTCAAGACCCTCCGCGGCGGCGGCGGGACCGAGATGATGAAGGCCATCAACGGCGCCCTCGGCGAAGACCACGACCCGGACAAGATCCGCATCGTCGCCTTCTTCACCGACGGGTACGTGGGCAACGACATGGCCATTCTCGATGCGATCAAGAAGAACGTCGGCACCGCCCGGGTCTTCAGCTTCGGCATCGGCAGCAGCGTCAACCGCTACCTGCTGGACAACATGGCCCGCTACGGACGCGGCGAGGTCGAGTACGCCCTGAATCCCCAGGAGGCCGAGAAGGCCGCCACACGCTTCTACGACCGCATCAACGCCCCGGTCCTCACCGACATCGCCATCGACTGGGGCACGCTCGAATCGGCCGTGCAGACCGACGAGATCTACCCCAAGCTGATTCCCGACCTCTTCAGCGTCAAGCCGGTGCAGATCTTCGGCAGGTACACCCCCGCCGAGAAGGACCTCGTCGGCGAGATCACGCTCAAGGGCAAGACGGTCAACGGGCCCTACGCCCGCAAGATCAAGCTCACGCTGCCCGCCAAGGACGCCTCCGACCCGGTGATCGCCCCGATGTGGGCGCGGGCGAAGGTGGACAAGATCATGGGCACGAACCTGCGGGAGATTCAGCGCGGCCGGTCGGACCCGAAGGTCAAGCAGGAGATCGTCGAGCTGGGCATGGCGTACAACCTGCTGACCCGCTTCACCAGCTTCGTGGCCGTCGAGGAGAAGACCGTCACCGTCGGCGGCGAGGCGCGGCGGGTGGACGTGCCCGTGGAGATGCCCGAGGGCGTCAGCTACGAAGGCGTCTTCGGCCCCGGCGGCCCCGGCAGGGGGCGCCGCGGCGGCTGGGGCGGAGGGTGTCCTAAGGGGCGTGTGATGGCGGCGAACGCCCCGGCGATCAAAAGGCCGCTGGTGAGCGGCGAAACGGAGAGAGTCGACGCCGTGGCCAACACGGGCGACGATCACGCGGATCCGGATGGGCAGGTCAAGCCCGACCCGAACGCCTGGAAGGCGAAGGTCCACAAGGACGTCCTCGCCCTCGCCGAGAAGCCCGAAAAGCTCCTCGACGACAACGGCGACTACGCCAAGGGCAACCTGGTGGTCTCCGAGGGCAAGGCCCAACTGGCCGTGTACCTGAGCGAGTGGAACGAGAAGACCCTCAAGGCCCTCGAGGACGCCGGGTTCAAGACCGACCTGGAGTCCAAGGGCGTCAAGATGGTCATCGGCACGATCGACGTGAAGAAGATCGAGGCGAAGCTCCGAGAGGAGAAGCCGGCTCTGCGTAGC
>CAYTQL010000247.1:0-4865 GCA_964439555.1 uncultured Planctomycetaceae bacterium
CCCGTCGGAGGCGTTGGCGTCGTGCGACCGTCCGTCCCAGCCCCACGGATTGTAGACGGTGACGCTGGAGCCGGAGGCGTTCCGGACGATGTACGCGTGCCCGCCGACGATCGGGGACCCGTCCGGCTGTTCGTACTCGCTCCCGAGCGTCACGGCGTGCCCGGCCGAGAGGTGCACCTGGAAGTACTGCGACAGGGCGCCCAGGACGCCGCTGTCGTTCTCGGCCATGCGCCACTCGGCCGAATCGCCGCTGACCTCGCGGAACACGGAGGTCATGATCCCGCCTTCGATGGAGGCGTAGCTGTTGGCGTCCCGCCGGAAGTAGGCGTAGGCCTTCTCGGCCAGGGCGACCCAGGTCTCGCCGGTGGGGGTGAGCTGGGCGTACGCCAGGTCGCCGTTGTGGGTGGGCAGGTCCCCGTCGAGACGGAGGTAGACCTCCTCGCCGGCGCGATGGAATCGCATGGCGTAGGTCCCGTCGCCCAGGCCGACGATCATGTTCTCGATGACCCGCGGGTCGCTCGCGGCGAGTCCGCCCAGGGCGGCGACGAAGTAGCAATCGCCCAGGGCGCCCTGGTTGATGTCCGTCATCCGCGGGAGGTTGTTGAACAGCGGACGGTTCGAGTAGTCCCGGTAGACCAGCGAGCCGAAGGTCACCGACGGGTCGCCGATGGACTGCGAGTTCACCTCCAGCGAGACGTACCGCGCGCCCTGCGGATCGGCGGTCCAGGGCTGGTAGAACTGGTCCACCACGTGCACCTGCCCGGTGTGCCGTTCCCACGGGGAGGGGTCATGGTGGTCGTCCCTGCCGTCGATCCACGTCGAATCCGCCCCCGTGCCGCCGTGGACGGTGTCCACGCCGCCGCCGAGGGTGATGATCGTGTCGTTCCCGGCGTTCCCGTAGACCGTCGCCCTCGCCCGTCCGTTCTCCTGGAGGAGGTCTTCGCCCGCGCCGCCGTAGATGTAGGTCGGCGTGCGGACGCTGTAAGCGGTGCGGATCGTATCGGCGCCGCCCGCGCCGTAGATCTCCAGCCGCTCGAAGCTCCCGTCCACCCGCGTCCGCTGCCCGTCGATGTCCACCTGGAATGCGTCCGAAAGTTCCCGGACGGTGATGTCGTCGGCCGCGGTGGTCCCGATGATCCGCAACGTCGAGTCGCCGTTGACGAACGTCTCCTTGAAGCGCACGCGTCCGGTCGGGGTCGGGGTTCCCGGGCTGTCTGGCTTGGCGACGATGCGCAGCCGGTACCCCGGGGCGCCGGAGGCGCGATCGGCGCGGAGGTAGTAGGTCCCCGGGCCCAGTACGCGGAAGAAGGCGTCCGTGGCGGTCCCGGGCTTGCTGCTTGAGGCGATCACCTCGCCGTTGGCGTCGAGCAGTTCGAGATCCGCATCGGCATTGAGCCGCTCCAGGAACACGCTCGTGCGATGCTGGGAGTTGAGGTCGAACTCGACGACGTCGGTCCGGTCGATCGCGTTGAGCCGCCCCGCCACGGCCGTGACGCCCGAAACCGCCCCGAGGCCCCGGGCGTGGGCCATCGTGTTGTCGGCCAGGCCCGCGGTGCGGGCGACCATCCGCAACTGGTACGTCGAGCCGACGCCCGGGCGGGTGATCTTGGCGTAGTAGACGCCCCGTTCAAGGTTACGGGCGAAGGAGTCGGTCTTCGGTCCGAGCTCGGCGCTGGCGAAGATCAGATCGCCGTTACCGTCGAGCAGTTCCAGGTCCAGGTTGGCGTTCAGACGCTCGAGAAACAGGCTGACCCGCTTGGGTCCGCCGATGGTGAACTGGACGTAATCGGTGAAATCGACGCCGTCAAGCCGCCCGAAGAGCCGCTGAATGCCCGAGACCTTCCCCGCGTTGCGGGCCGTGGCCATCTGGTCATCCCACAGCCCGCTTCCGGCCGACGTCTCTCCGGGCGTCAACTCGCACTGGACCTCGCTGTCCCCGGACGGCGCAGGGGCGAGCGGCTCGCTCAGCGGCGTGCTGCTGAGCAGGACCCGGTCCTCGAGGGGCTCAAGAGACGCGATCGAACTGGGGCGTGCGGATGTCATACGGCATAGCTCTGAATTCGGGGAGCGCAGGCGCGGGGTCCGCTTGTGTGGAAGCCGAAGCGCGGGCCGGCAGCCGAGAGTTCTTCAGTCCCCCCGAGGGCTCGGTCGTGCCCTCCACCTTGATACCTACGATTCGCCCCGGCTCCTCGCCAGCGGACGCTTCGCCTCCGCGTCTTACTTCGGCGGGTTCCGCTGACGACCAAAGCAGGAAAAATCGGAATCCGACGGAATCTTGACCTCCCCGCCCCCGAAGGCGCTAATCGCGGGCATGAAGCGATTCGGAATCGACATCAGCGGGACGAAGTGCACCGTGACCGTTGCCGACGCCGACGGGCGTCCGGGGGAGGTCTGACGGTTTCCCTCCGGCCGGCCGGACGCCGTCCTCGGGCGCATCGTCGAATGCGTCGAGGCGATGGACCCCGGCGAACGCCTCCCGGAGCACCAGTCTCTCGCGGAGCCGACGCCACACGCCACTCAGGCATCAAGTGCGACGGTCTGCACGGTGCTCTGAGCCGGGCGAAGGTTTTTTCGAGATAATCATTCCGGTTTTCGGCTTCCCCTTGACAGATCGCGGAATCCCCCGTATCTTAAAGGTCGCCAAGATGGAGAAGGAGTGGAGCGCCCTGTTCGGCGAAGCAAGGCTGAGGCATTTCCTTTTGGCGCGGCGCACTCCTGAACAAGTGAGGTCATTTCTTGGCGTTGTGGCAAGTGGCTGCATTGCGAGTGAGGACGCAGATGGCTCGATTCGAAGTGTTCCGGCGGAGTGCGTCGTTCCTGGGCGGGGGTTCCCCGTCATGTGCGAGCAGGCGGATTCCCTCGAGCCCGAATCCCCGATGCGTTCTCACCGGCACGTCGTTCATTTAGTTCTGCCGTAACGGAGCGGGCTCCGGCGACGGGGCCTTCGAGCATGACGTGACATGCTTCCGTTCCGGAGGAAAAAGAGGAAATCGTCATTTCGCATATCCGACTCAGTACGCGGTTGCACCGAAAGGAGCAGCTCATGTCCGGTATCTCATTGAAGCGGTGGATTCCGACGCTTGCGGCGGTCCTCGTCGCTTTTGCGGCGCCCGTCGCGGGGCAGGTCGACGCCACCTGGACCGGTGGAGGCGGCGACGCCTTCTGGCTGACCTCCGGAAACTGGAACACCGCCGCGCCCGACGGCGCGACGGACACGGCCAGCTTTGTCGGGCAGGTCGCCAGCCAGGTCGCGGACCTCAACGGCCAGGCGATCACCGTCACCAGCGTCGGCTACTCCGACGACGCCAACCCGGCCGACGGGTATGAACTCGTTGACGTCGCCGCCGGCGGCTCGTTGACCCTGGATACGCTGACCCACAGCGCCAGCGGGACCAACACGATCACCGCCAAGCTCGTCTCCGGCGGCGGAACCGTGCCTCTCGCGACGACCGTTTCGGCCGGCACGTTGGTGGTCAACAACACCAACAACAGCATCGCCGCCGGCTCGACGGCCACCGTCTCCGGCGGGCGGCTGAAGGTCTACGGCCCGAGCATGGGCTCCTCCGCCTACACGCTCTCCGGCGGGACCCTTGAACTGGTCACCACCGCCGAGGGGCTCGGCGTGACGGCCGAGGGCAACCTCATCGCGTACTACACGATGGATGAAGGCTCCGGGACCACTGCGGCGAACATCACCACCACTACGACCCCCGTGCCCGAGGCCAACCTCAACGGCGGGGCGAACTGGACCACCGCCGGCAAGTTCGGCGGCGGCATCGACGTCTCGAAGGGCGGCGCCGGAATGTCCGTGGACTACTTCCACGCCGGCGACACGTACGACTTCGAGGGCGAGGACTTCACCGTCTCGATGTGGGTCAACATGAACTCCGACCAGGATAGCTGGCCGCGGTTCTGGTCCAACAAGGACGGCTACAGTCAGGACCAGGGCTTCGAGGCCCAGCGGTCCAACAGTGATGGCAAGGTTGCCACGCGCGGAAAAGACAGCGACCCCATAGTCGAGGTCAGCGACCTATGGGAGGAGGGTTCCGGGAACTGGGGCCTCCTGACCATCTCCTATGACGACGACGGCGACGACAGGAGCACGGCGACCATCTACTGGAACGGGAGCGAGGAGAAGTCCGGCGACATCAAGGATATCGTCGCACAGGACGACAAGGACTTCTGGTTCGGCTCCAACGTCAACGACGGCGGCCTCAACGCCACCATCGACGACTTCCGCCTCTACGATAAGGTTCTCGACGCCAGCGAGGTTTCCGCGATGTACAACGGCGGGGCGGGCGACCTCGGCGCCAAGAGCGGCGCCAAGGCCGAGAACCTCGGCAACGACGTCGAGGTCACGGTCGATTCGACGATCGAACCCGACGGGAGCTTCGGGATGGGCGCCCTGAGCATGGCGGCGGGGACGACCCTGACCGTCCAGCCGGTCGCGGCGCCCGAAGACCCCTTCGGGACCTCCGCCGTCAGCTTCACCGGCGCCGAACTCGGCGGCGATGCGAGCTTCGACGTCGACGCCGACTCCAGCCTCGCCCTCGGCACGCTCAGCGAAGCAAGCGGCGCCGCCACGCCGGTGACGATCACCAAACTCGGGGCGGGCTCCGTCTCGACCGACGGCGGAACCTTGACCGCCGGGGCGGTTGTCGACATCCAGGGCGGCGCCTTCGCCCTCGGCGGCGACCTCGCGGGCGCGTCCTACGAGCTCAACGCGGCCGGGGTGGTGCTCAATCTCGGCGGGACGACAATCACCAATGACGTGATCGCCAACGCCAACGGCGTCATCGCCAACGGCGAGGTGGCCGGGACCAGCCTGCGGATTCCCGACGGCGGCGCGGTGACCCTCGACGGCG
>CAYTQL010000248.1:0-2969 GCA_964439555.1 uncultured Planctomycetaceae bacterium
GCCGAGGGAGTAGATGTCCGCCCGGAAGTCGATGTCCAGCTCGCCGCGGATCTGCTCGGGGGAGATGTAGTACGGCGTCCCGAAGGCCTTGCCCGCCTCGGCCTGGGCGGCGGCGGTGTCGCGGGCGGCGCGGGCGAGGCCCATGTCGGCGAGCTTCGCCGTCCCGTCGCGGGTGATCATGATATTCTTGGG
Source organism: uncultured Planctomycetaceae bacterium (assembly GCA_964439555.1). GTDB lineage: Bacteria > Planctomycetota > Phycisphaerae > SM23-33 > SM23-33 > CAYTQL01. The sequence goes on from CAYTQL010000248.1 coordinate 193, forward strand.
CTTCACGTCGCGGTGGATGAGCCCCTGGTTGTGAGCGTGTTCGAGGGCGCGGGCGATCTCGATGCCGATCCGCAGCGCTTCGGGCTCGGCCAGTCGCTTGCCGCCCTCGATGTCGTCGTAAAGGCTGCGCCCCTCGACGTACTCCATTACGAAATAGTGATACCCCCCCGCCTCGCCGACGTCGATCGCCTGGACGATGTTGGGGTGGTTGAGCTTCGCGGCGGCCTGCCCTTCGCGGTAGAACCGCTCGACGTAATCGGCGTTCTCGCTGAGCTGCCGCGGGAGGACCTTGATCGCCACGACGCGGTCGAGGCTGAGCTGCCTGGCCTTGAAGACCGTCGCCATCGCCCCCGCCCCGAGCTTCCCGAGAATCTGGTACCCGGGAATCTGCTGGCGCTTGCGGGCCTCGTCGAGCGTAACGCGGACCCGCTCCATCTGCTTGGGGGTGACCACCTGCCGGTTGACCAGGTAGTCGGCGAAGGTCTGCCCGCTGATGTCGTCCCGGGAGGCGGCGTAGCCCTTGCGGGCTTCTTCGAGCTCCTCGTTGGTCGCGAGGTTCTGCTCCACGAGCACGCGGCCGAGTTCCGTATCGGCCGAGGCCCCGACCGGGGTCGACTTGCCGTTCTGCTCCGTCATGTCTGCGCCTTGATAGAGATTGCGGCCGAGGGGAAGCTCTCCGGCGGAACCGCCGAAACGCTGACGATATCGCCGGCGTCCACGGGCGTCAAGCGGCTCGAAAGCCCGGCCGGACGCGCTGCGGGCACGCGTTATCGTTCATACGCCCGGCTCGCGCCCGACGTTCGCGTCGGGGGTGTAAAGCCGCCGCGGGCCCAGTTCGTCCGCGCAAAGCCCCTTGGATGCCAGGAACGTCCGCACCGACCAGCACAGGTGGCACTTCGCGGCGTACCCGGCGGCCGGGACAAACCCGAAATCCTGCGCCCGGCGCATCAGCGCCGTCGGCCCGGCGGTCGCGAGCGTCCCGACGATCGGGCGGTCCTCGTATTCGCGCTCCAGGCGTCGCCACATCGCCCGGATGCGCTCCCGCGCGGCGTCACCCAGGACGATCCCCGCGCAGGTGCCGCCGAAGAGGAGCCCCTCGGGCCCCACGTGCACGTGTCGGCTGCGCAACAGCGCTTCGTTGCACCGGTTATCGGCGAATTCCTCCGGCGGCTTTGAGGGAAGCTGCCCGGCGAGCACCTCGGCCGCCCGCCCGCCGAGGCGTTCGCGCCCGGTGCGCAGGTGGGCCAGGAACAACGCCGCGCGGCGTCCGGGCGGCAGGTCGCGGGTGTCGCAGCCGCTCTCCAGCCAGTCCCGCCAGCGGACCTGCACCCGTCCCGGACCGAGCATCTCCGTCGCGATGCGCGCCAGGCGACGCGGACGCTCGATGGGGATGAACTGCTGGTGGAACGGATCGGCCGAGATCGCCAGCTTGCCCATCCCCGCCGCGTCCAGCGCGCCGAGGCGCTCGCGGATGACGGGCTCGTCGCAAGCCCAGGCGGCGTTGGTCTCGATCTTCTCGAGGGGCCCGAGCCCCCGCTCGGCGGCGCCGCGGGCGATCGCCAGCAGCCGGTCGAACTCCAGGAACGGCTCGCCGCCGGTAAGGTGAACCCGGCAACCGTGCGGGCTCGCGTCGATCAGCTCCCGCCAGATGCGCAGCGCCGTTTCGGCCTCCACCACCGGCGAGGGACCGGGCGAGCAGCAAAGGTAGCACGACGCGCAGCGCGCCTCGCACCGGTAGCCAAGCAGCAACCCGGCGTGGGACCAGTACTTCACGGGCATCGGCTGGGAACGGTCGCGAACGGCCATCGAATCGATTCTACGCTTCCGCGGAGCAAGCCCCCAAGCTAGAATGCCTCGGAGGGGATCGCAGCTTTGAGCCGCCTACGGGAGATCGACTATGAGACGTTTGACCCTCATCGCGCTTCTGCTCGCAGCGACCCTCGCCGCACCGGACGGGGCGGCGGGGAAAGACGCCGGGAAGAGCAAGCCGGCGAAAAAGCCCGCGGCGAAGAAGGAATTCCGCATCGCCCACCTGCGTCTCAGTGGCGCGGTGCTCGAGGCCCCGCCGCAGATGGCGCTGTTCGGGCCCACGGAGTACATGACCCTGCGCGACTGGCTGCTGCGGATCGGCAAGGCCCGCAACGACAAGACGATCGACGCGGTCGCCATCGAAATCGCCCACCCGCAGGTCAACTGGGCGCAGGTCCAGGAACTCGCCAACGCCATCGCCCGGACCGCCCGGACCAAGCCGGTTCATACGCACCTGGCCGGCGGCGGCGCGATGGAGTACCTCCTCGCCTCCGCCGGGCGGAAGGTGCACCTCGAACCGGCCGGGACGCTGGCGGTCACCGGCGTGGGGATGGAGGTGCTCTTCTTCCGCGGGACGCTGGACAAGGTCGGCATCCGCCCGCAGTTCGTGCAGATCGGCAAGTACAAAGGCGCCTCGGAGCCCCTGCAACGGACCGAGCCCACCGACGCGCTGAAGGGCGAGTACAGGAAGGTCGCCGACGACCTTTACGACCAGCTCATCGGGCAGGTGGCACGCCAGCGGAACCTCACCGTCCCGCACGTTAAGCAGGTGATCGACGAATCGCCGCTCAAGGCGCCCAAGGCGAAGGAATACCGCCTCGTCGACTCTCTGGTCTCCCGGGCCGACTGGCAGAGCCGCCTGGAGGCGCTCGCCGGCAAGGACCGCAAGGGGGTCCACGTGAAGCACTACGCCCGGAAGGACCGTCCGGGGGTGAACTTCTCGAACCCCTTCGCCCTGTTCCAGTTGA
>CAYTQL010000248.1:2979-4821 GCA_964439555.1 uncultured Planctomycetaceae bacterium
GGGCGCGCCTGAAGGCCCCGACCGTGGCGATCATTCACGCCGAAGGCATGATCGTCCCCGGGCGCAGCGGGGAAACGCTTTTCGGCGCCCGCCTGGCGGGGGCGAAGACGCTGGTCAAGTCCTTCGAACGGGCCCGGACCGACAAGCGCATCAAGGCGGTGATCTTCCGCATCGACTCCCCCGGCGGCTCGGCGCTGGCCAGCGAGATGATCTATGCGGCCGTGCGGAAGTGCGCCGCGGAGAAGCCCGTGATCGCCTCGATCGCCCGGATGGGCGCCTCGGGCGGGTACTACGTGGCGGCCGGGGCGAAGCGGATCCTGGCGGACCCGGCGGCGCTGGTCGGCAGCATCGGCGTGGTCAGCGGGAAGCTGGCGATGGGCGGGCTCTACGATCGGCTGGGCGTGGGCGCCTGGCGGATCGCCCGCGGGAAGAACGCCGGGCTGTGGATGTCCGACGCGTGGACGAAGCGCGAGCAGGAGGTCATCCGCCGCCTCGCCCGCAAGACCTACAAGGACTTCGTCGACCGCGTCCGCGAAGGGCGGGGCAAGAAGATCGAGGACGTCTCGAAGGTCGCCCGGGGGCGGATCTTCACCGCGCGCCAGGCGGCGGAGAACGGGCTGATCGACGCGACCGGCGGCATGCGCGAAGCGGTCGTCGCCGCCCACAAGGCCGCGGGGATCAAGAGCAGCTACTTCGTCTCCTGGCCGGAGCCGAAATCCCTGGCCGACGTGCTCAGCGGCGACTTCGACTCCCGCGCGCCGTTCGAGGCGACGCAGCTCGGGCTCGTCGGCGAGCTCATCCGCGCCCGCCCGGTCGCGGCGCGGCTGCTGGCGACGCTGCAACTGCTCGGCTCCGAACACGTGCTGACCGTGGTCCCCCACGAGGTGTCCGTCCGCCTGCGATGAGTCCCCGCCCCCGCAAGCCGTTCAACCTGTTCGTCTACGGGACCCTGATGAACCCCTCGGTGTTCCGTGCCGTGCTGGGCAAGCGCCTGGTCTTCACGCCCCGCGCGGTCGAGGACCCGGAGACCTACCTCGCCCGCGGCGCGGTGCTGGACGGGTACAAGAAGATCTCCCCGGACAACACGTACATGTACGCGGTGCCCTCGCACCACGGGCGGATCCGCGGGTACGTGATCGGCCCGCTCCCGGGCGAGAGCCTCGCGGCGCTGCGCCGCTACGAGGGGCGCAACTACTCGCGGCGGCGCGTCAACGTGCACTGCCGGGACGGGGCGGAGGAGGCCGTCGTCTTCGTGGGAAACCTCAAGGAGCTCCAGCACAGCTTCGGCTACGAGTTCCACGACCCGCTCAAGCAGGAAATCCTCCTCGGCGAGAAGATCGAAAAGGCGCTGATCCAGACGGAGCGCGAGCAGCTCAACACCGAGGCCAAGACCACCCGCCGCGCCGTCGGCGAACTGCACGGCGCGACGATCCGCGACCTGGTCCGCCGCCACTTCGAGGCCGGCGGCATCAGCGACTACACGATCCGCCACGCCATCCGCGACGAGCCGCTGCGCGATTACGACCGCGTCGTCGAAGACCCCGAGGCCGAGGCGCTCGCCGGCAACTACCTCACGATGGTGCTGCGGCAGGTCATCTTCAACCAGATCGAGGAGCGCATCCGCCAGGATCACCGCTACGAACTGGACCGCATGCACCGCAGCACGGAGTACTACGAGCGGACCCTCAGCGCCCTGGCCGCCCTGCGGGTGATCAACCGCGACCCGCAGTTGATGGACCTCCTCGTCGCCGACTGCCTGACCGACCTGGACTTCAAGACCTCGCACCGGGTGGACTACGTCCGCTGGGCCGTGGCCGCCTCGGATTCCGTGTACGATCCCGC
>CAYTQL010000249.1:0-2119 GCA_964439555.1 uncultured Planctomycetaceae bacterium
GTGAAGAGGCTCGCCTCGACGCCCGCGTCGCCCAGCGCGGCGAGCATGCGGCGGCTCTGGTCGATCGGCACGATGGCGTCGGCGTCGCCGTGGATCAACAGGTGCGGCGGGCTTTCCGGGCCGACGTAGGCGATCGGGCTCGCCTCGCGGGCGGTTTCGATTCTCTCGTCGATCGCGCCGCCGATCAGCCCGGCCACCTCGCGGTTCTCGCGCGGGAAATGGACCAGGTCCGTCGGCGGGTAGATCGGCACGGCGCAGGCGACGCCGGCGGGGACCTCCGTGTGTGTGTTGTCGCCCTCCAGCGCTGCGACGCCGTCGGATGTGGCCACGAGCGAGGCGAGGTGCCCCCCGGCGGAGTCGCCCCAGACGCCGAGGCGGGCCGGGTCGATGCCGAACTCCTCGGTGTGCATGCGAACCCACCGCACGGCCGCCTTGCAGTCGGCGATCTGCGCCGGGCGCCGGAAGCCGTCGGGCGTCAGGCGGTACTCGCCCGAGACGACCGCGAAGCCGTGCTCGACGATCCAGCAGGCGATCCGCTCCGCCCCGGCCTTGCCCATGCTCTTCCACCCGCCGCCGCAGATCCACACCACGGACGGATGGGGCCCGTCGGCGTCAGGCAAATGGAGGTCCAGCAGCAGTCGCCGCCCGCCGGTCTCTTTGAACGGAATGTCGCGGTGTGAGTGCATCGGGTGGAATCCGAAATCTGCGTGGAAATTGAAGCTCGAGGTCCGTGGTGCGGAACAGTCTCGGCGCCGGTTTCGCCGTCTGGACTTCGCGCCTCGCGCTGTCAGCGCATGACGCGCATCAGCACCTCGAGACCGGCCGAGAGGTCCTCTTCCGGCGTGATCAGCGGCGGGGCGAGGCGGAGGACGTTGTTCTTGGCGACGCAGACGATCAGCCCGGCGTCCATCGCCGCGAGCATGATCTCCTTGGCCGGGCGGTCCTCGGCGAGCTGGAGCCCGATCATCAGCCCGGCGCCGCGGACGTCTTCCACGCCCGGCAGGTTCGCATCGCGCAGTTGCGCGGTGACCTGCTCGCCGAGGGTCCGGGCGCGGGGGACGAGGTCTTCCTCCTCGATGAGCTTCATGCACGCCGCCCCGGCCGCGGCGCAGAGCGGGTTGCCGCCCATCGTGCATCCGTGGGCGCCCGGGGTGAGCACGTCGGCGACCTTCTCCGCGGCGACCATCGCGCCGACGGGCGCCCCGCCGCCGACCGCCTTGGCGAGGGTCATCACGTCCGGCTCGATCCCGAAGTGCTGGTAGGCGAACCACTGCCCGGTCCGCGCGGGGGCGGTCCAGACCTCGTCGGCGACCAGCAGCAGGTCGCGCTTGTCGCAGAGGCGGCGGAGCTGGGTCATGAACTCCCGCGTGGGCACGTTCATCCCGCCTTCGCCCTGGATCGGTTCGATGAACACCCCGGCCGTCTCGCCGTCGATCGCGTTGCGGACGGAGTCGATGTCGCCCATCGTCGCCTTGACGTTGCCCGGGAGCATGGGCCCGAAGCCCTTCTGGAAGTTCTCGGGCGTCAGCGACAGCCCGCCCATCGTCCGGCCGTGGAAGCAGTTATGGAAGCTGATGATCTTGTGCCGCCCTTCGCCGACCGCGAGGCGGACCAGCTTGATCGCCGCCTCGTTCGCCTCCCCGCCGGAGTGGCAGAAGAAGACCTTTCCCCCGAAGCCGTTGCGGGTGATCCGCTCGGCGAGGTCCACCTGGGGCTCGTTGGTGAACAGGTTTCCATGGGCGCACAGCGCGCCCGCCTGGGACTCGAGGGCCTGGGTGATCTTCGGGTGACAGTGCCCGGCGACGCCCGCCCCGCCGAAGCCGGCAAAGAAGTCGAGGTACTCGGTCCCGTCGGCGTCCCAGATGCGCACGCCCTCCCCGCGGACCATGGCGTACGGCAGCCGCCCGTAGTTCTCGATGAGCACCTGCGAGCTGCGCCGGAGCAGTTCGGATTGGTTCATTGGATGGTCTCCTCGCCCGGGCGACCCGGGCTTGGCTGTAGCGTCGGGAAGAGGGGTTTGTACGCGACCGCCCGCGGACCGTCAACGGGTGGGCGGAGGACGGATCGGGCCGCGCCGCGCTTTGCGCGGGACCGTCCGCCGGGTCACCTGCGCGGCGCT